>NZ_JAYFEQ010000551.1:0-5667 GCF_055795085.1 Phormidium sp. CCY1219
CCATCGAGCTTCGTTACCAATTATCATAACACAGGCTTTCCTCCTCTGTCAATATTGCGCCGCCAAATTGTGGGTTCCACCAAGGGTAAAATAGCGATCGAGAATTTTACCCCAGCAAGCCAATGGACGAGGAACAAACAAGTTTGACTTTTCGCGAATATTTGCAACTGGAACGAAGCAGGGCAGTACGCCATGAATACATCGCCGGCGAGTTGTTTGAAATGGGGAATTTATCGCCGGAACATGACGCGATCGCGGTTAATCTCAGCAGTGGATTGCAAGAGCGGTTGCGCGAGGGAGACTGGGAAGTTTTTATGGGAGAAATGATTCTGTGGGTAGAAGCTGCAGATGTGGCTTATTATCCCGATGTGATGGTAGTTTGCGACCCCACGGATAGCGATCGCGACTTTAAAACGCGGCCCATTTTAATTATCGAAGTGCTCTCCTCGGATACAGTGGCCACTGACCGACAAGAAAAGTTCCGGGCATACCAAAAATTGCCCAGTTTGCGGGAATACCTGTTAGTGCATCAGGACAAGGTAGGGATTGAAGTGTTGCGGAAAAATGCACAAGGGAATTGGACCGAAGAGCAGTTGCACGCAAAGGATAAATTGCGTTTGGATTCGGTGCCAGTCACCCTGACAATGGCAGAGATTTATGATGGGGTGTTGTTGGCTGAGCGATCGCTGTGAACCCTTCGAGTGGGGGTGGGAAATTGACCGACGCGGCGATCGCGGCGACAAGGCGGGTTTTAGAGCAAAAATTCTTATCTCACAGAGTTGCCCCCCACATCCCCCGAGAATTTTTATTGACAAAATGGCTGAAGTATGATAAATAGCCGAGAGCGATCGCCGGATGTGGAGCCAGTCTGAAGACCTGTGGTGGAGAGGACTCAGAGAGTTTTTGGGGTATGTTACCGTAATGTAATGAGTGGATGTAGAGTTCCACGCACCCCGGCTCGTCTTTCTCATCAAAACTTTAAAAATCCGAGAATAATATGCGCCAGTTCATTGCTCGAACTTGGAATGGGTTGCAATCGGTACTTTACCGACAGACCTTGCTCATTCTGACTCTATTGTTTTGCATTGGAGTCGGTGTGGCATTGTCGAATATGTCCCGTTTGTCGTCGCACCTGATTGCCTCCCAAGCACTACAGAATGCGGCGGCGATCGCCCAAACCATGAAAGAAGCGCGCACCCTCTACAGTTCCCAAGCCGTCAATCGCATCGAAAACATTCCCGGAATTCGCGTCACCCACGACTACGCCACCCAAGAAGGTGCCATGCCCCTCCCAGCCACCTTTCTCCTGGAACTCGGGCACAAAATTAGCGACGATCGTGGTGGAATGTCGGCGCATCTGTTTAGCGATTATCCCTTTCCTTGGCGCAGGGAAACTGGCGGCGCGCGAGATAATTTCCAGCGCGAATCCCTCAGCTATTTAAGACAACATCCCGATCGCTCGTTTTATCGCATCGAAACCCTTGGCGATCGGCAATTTTTCCGCTATGCCCAAGCCGATATCATGCAGCCCAGTTGCGTCGAGTGCCACAACACTCACCCCGCCAGTCCCAAAACCGATTGGAAAGTCGGCGACGTGCGCGGAATTCTGGAAATTTATCAGCCCTTAAATCCCTTTATCGCCCAAACGCAAACCGGCTTGCAAAGCACCTTTTTGATGCTTGGCGGATTATCTGTTTTAGCCCTTTCCGGTTTAACCGTGGTCATCAATCGCTTGCGTCAAACTGCCACAGTATTAGAACGGCGTGTCAAAGAACGCACCTCTGAGTTAGCCCTCGCCAACCAGGATTTAGAAAAAAGAAACCAACTGATTCGGCAGGTTTTTGGCCGCTACTTGAGCGATGAAGTGGTGGCGAATTTGCTCGACTCGCCATCAGCGCTCAAACTGGGGGGCGATCGGCGCAAAATTACCATTCTCACCTCAGACTTGCGCGGATTCACCGCTTTATCGGAACGGCTTTCCCCAGAAGAAGTGGTAGAAATCCTCAACTTTTACCTGAAACACATGGCGGACATCATTACTCAGTACGAAGGCACCATTAACGAATTTATGGGCGATGGGATTTTGGTGTTTTTTGGCGCGCCCACCGTCAGAGGAAACGATGCCGATAGAGCGGTTGCCTGCGCCCTAGCCATGCAGTTACAAATGAAAGCAGTTAACGATAAAATAAAAGAATTCGGTTGGTTGCCTTTAGAAATGGGAATTGGTATGAACACGGGAGAAGTGGTAGTGGGCAATATCGGCTCGGAAAAACGTACCAAATACGGTGTAGTCGGCAGTCACATGAATTTAACATTTCGCATTGAATCTTATACCACAGGCAGTCAAGTTTTTATTTCAGAATCTACTTTAAATGAAGTGAAAGCCCGCTTAAGAATTGATGAAGAAAAGAAAGTAAAGCCCAAAGGGGTAAAAAGGGAAATTACCATTTATCAAGTGGGCGGAATTGGCGAACCTTATAACTTATCTTTACCCCAAGAAGCGGAAAATTTTTATCCGCTTCCGGAACCGCTACCCATCCACTACGCCCTGTTAGAAGGCAAGCAGGTGGGGGAAAATTATTTCCACGGAAGTTTAATTCAGCTTTCGGAAAAAGGGGCAGCAATTCAAGCGCAGACAGATGCACAGGGGGCGATTCCGTCGGCATTGAGCAATATAAAGCTTAATTTAATTTCGTCTTACTATGGGTTGTTAAAGTCCAGCGAAGATATCTATGCTAAGGTGCTCGAAATTTCCGGGGAAAATGGGTGTTTTTACATCCGTTTTACCGCGCAACCTCCGGACGTCCGAGATCGGCTCAATTCTCTTTACAATTCGATACAAAAATAGGCTTGACAAATAGCATTGTTTGTGGTTGTGCTTCCCGTAGGGTGGGCATTGCCTAGGGCAGAGCGATCGCAGAGGCAATGCCCGTTACAGATTGCCAATTGCCGTTACCGAGGTTTTTGAGCTTGAAGCACCTGGAGGGAGCCACCGGCATAGAGTCGCGGTTTGTCAACCTGAAATCCGACTTCAGCCAACAGTTGAGGTAAATCAGTGGCGAGTAATTGCCAAGCGGTTTCGGTTTCAAACAGCCAGAGAAAGAGGCTCAAACCCGGCCACAATAAGGGATTGGTGGGACGATGAAAATCCACCATCGTAAAGGTACCGCTGGGTTTGAGGACGCGGTAAACTTCGGCGAGGATATCGCGCAATTGCTCGCGGTCCATTTCGTGCATGGCGACACTGGTATGGACCAGATCGAATTCATCCTTAGGCAGGGGCATATTTTCGGCGAAAGCTTGCACGTAGGATGCGTCGGGGACATTTTGGCGAGCGCGCTGGAGCGATCGCGGCGAAGCATCCAACCCCGTAACTTCAGAAGAATAGCGGACCAGGTATTCCGTTGCCTGAGCGCTACCGCAGCACAGATCCAGAACCTTGGTTTCTGGCGTGAGGGAGACACCTTCGAGGGCTAACTGACGGAAGCGGGATTCGCCGCCGACACTGAGGGCGGCGATGCGGGAAATGGTATCGTAGAGCCACTGATAGCGGTAACTCAAGTCTCTGAGAATCGTTGCCAATATTTCCTCCCGATAGAGATCTCAATCTGAGTTTAAAGGTGACTTAATCAACGATATGATTGTTAAAATAAGTAACGAAACTGAAGAGTAAAGGGAAACTGTGATAGCTATGGGCCGTGTAGGGGTATTATTACTTAATTTAGGGGGACCGGAGCAAATCGAAGACGTCCGACCCTTTCTGTTCAACTTGTTTTCAGATCCCGAAATTATTCGCCTGCCATTTCCGTGGTTGCAAAAACCCCTAGCATGGTGGATTTCGAGCCTGCGGACCCAAAAATCCGAGGAAAATTACCGCGAAATAGGCGGAGGATCGCCGTTGCGGCGGATTACAGAAGAGCAGGCGATCGCCCTGCAAGAGCAGTTAAAGCAAAAGGGCCAAGAGGCGCAAATTTATATTGGAATGCGCTATTGGCATCCCTTTACCGAAGAAGCGATCGCCCGAATCAAGCGCGATCGAATTGAAAAGCTGGTGATTCTGCCGCTATACCCGCAGTTTTCCATCAGTACCAGCGGATCGAGCTTCAGACTGCTCGAGAAAATTTGGCAAGAAGACCCATCGGTGCAGCAGCTTGACTATACCGTTATCCCCTCCTGGTACAAACACCGGGGATACCTCCAGGCGATGGCGGAACTGATCGCCCAGCAACTCGACGAGTTCGAGAATCCCGACGCGGTTCATATCTTCTTCAGCGCCCACGGCGTCCCCCTCAGCTACGTGGAAGAAGCCGGCGATCCTTACCAGCGCGAGATTGAGGAATGTACCGAACTGATTATGCGAACCCTCAATCGACCGAATGACCACACCCTCGCCTACCAAAGTCGAGTCGGACCGGTGGAATGGCTCAAACCCTATACGGAAGATGCGATTATCTCCCTCGCCGAGTCGGGAGTGAAAGACTTGCTGGTGGTTCCGATTAGCTTCGTCTCCGAACATATCGAGACCCTGCAAGAAATTGACATGGAATATCGAGAACTGGCAGAAGAAGCAGGAATCGAGAATTTCCATCGGGTGCCGGCCCTGAACACCCATCCGGTGTTTATTGACGACTTAGCCGATTTAGTCGTCGAAGCGATCGACCAGCCCAGTGTCACCTTCGACCAAGTGGTTCATCCGGCGAAGAAATTCAAAATGTATCCGCAAGAACGCTGGGAGTGGGGAATGACCACCGCCGCCGAAGTCTGGAACGGACGTCTGGCAATGATTGGGTTTATGGCATTAATAATAGAACTGATTACCGGCCACGGACCGTTGCACTTCGTGGGATTACTTTAGCTTAGAAGGGATGAGAGGTAGGGTGGGCATTGCTCACTCTACTCGTCGCGGGTGCAAATCATTTGGCAGTGCCACTGCATTGTCGTCGCGTCACTCAATCTGGATCTTGTTTGCTTTCCCGGGGATGGCGGCGAGTACCTTGCTCTACATACCAGCGATACCATTCCTGGGAGGTGCGAATAGCCAACCAGAGAAGAAGTAAAGCAATGATGCCGCCTTCGGTGGGTGCATCGAAGGCAAACAACACCAGGAAAATGCATAAGGCATCTTGGGCAACGATCGCCCACAGGGGCAATCTGCCCAGGCGGTAGAACCATCCCACTTGCACCAGTTGCAGGACCAGGGCTAATAACCCGCCGACAATGCCAATAATCGCCACGAGAAAGGAAGGGGCGGCATTGTCCTGGCCAAAACTGGCTTGGGCGATCGCCATTCCCATGATTGCCCCGACAACGGGACTGAAAACAAGCTGGACGTTTTGTAGGAGTCGCTGTCCCCAGACTTGTTTTGAGGCAAATAATTCAAATAACGACCAACTGACGAGAATCGCGATCGCCACCTGGGGGGACAAGCGAGACAACAGGGGTACGCGAGACCACAGTTGGTCGCTTTGCAATAAACCAATGAGCAGAAGGGGCAGGGCAATTCTCATTCCCCCCGCCGCCGACGCCGATAGCGCGGCAAGCAGTTCAATCATCGTTCATCGAAAATTAGGGTTGGTAAGGGGACGGATGAAAACCCCTGTCATTCATGCACGGGGAGGAATCCGTCCCCTTACACAAACAGCAGCCCAACAGGGCTTCAATTGAAGC
>NZ_JAYFEQ010000552.1:0-7075 GCF_055795085.1 Phormidium sp. CCY1219
GGTTTAGGCTGGTCAGGTGGTTAGAAGTACAAGCCCCTGACTTTAGACATGGGGTTGGTTTCTACGGAGTCCCTGACGCAAACCGATTGCAGGTTGCCGAAAGCGGCTTTGAAGTTGTTTGTTTTTATATCAGGTTTGGCGATCGCTGGCAAGGGGAGGAATCGTTTTCACTGGGGCCGGATTTTTGCCACCCCTTCCGGGGAATCCTCGCGCCGAAGCGATCGCCGGTATTTTTACAGCCATAAAGCCCAAAGACGCGATCGGCATTCTCTCGGCGGGTGGAATGGCGATCGCGCCTCAGATGTTATTGTCTCAAATTGCATTTTAATCCCCCGGGGGGATGAATCTGTCAGTTAAAACCAAATCGTTAAAATACGAATTATACCTCAAAAATAGTTTTTTGTCAAGTATCGAACGCCTCGCGCCTCAGACAAGCCGACAGAGAAGACACACACTAAACGCTAAAGCCGAATTCTGCCACCGTCAGATGACCGTCGAAGGCATAAAAGACAGCGCGGTGGATATTCGGGACGCTCAGACTCAAGGGTGCGTTGGGGTGCAGTTGGGAGGGGGATCCGGCCAAATTCGGTTCCACCATATCGGTCTGCGCGAGGCGAGTCCCCTGGTCATCGTAAGCGGAAAGCACGGTGCGGCGAGAACTGGTGACTAAGCTGGTGATAAAAGACACTGGCTGAGTAAAGGTGACTTCTAGGGAACCACTTTTGGGTGCCCCCATGAGAACGATGCGGCTTTTGTGGGTGGGAAACGCCGGGTTTGAGGGACTCAGGGCGATCGCGTTATCAAAGATGACGCCATATCGTTCGAATTGGCGATCGACCACTTGAAAACAATTCAACTCTTCAAAATTCAGCCGAATGTAAGTCGGGACGCGGGGAGGTAAACTCAATTCGACTCCTTGCGGGTTGCCCACAGAACCCATAAATCCAGTAACTTCATTAACCCTGGGCGAGTGACGACGCTGACGCGCTTTGCACTCACCGCTTTTCGGGCGAGAGGGGTCTACCATAACTCCGTGAATACGCATAGTGTGCTCCCTAGAAACGTCGAGAAATTGCAAGTAACGGACAACTCAACTGCTGGTGCCCTGCAAGCCGATCGTCGAACGCCGAAAAGTAACCCTCGGGTTGGGCGATCGCCTTGAGTGCTGCCTTTTTCCCCTGAATCCGAATCGTTCACCGGTTGTCTGCCCGGGAAGCCCGCATCGGCGTTGCATTATTGAAAAATGGTGTTCCCTGTTAGGGGATGGATTGGGTTTCATTGGCTACCCGATTTGCCAGAAGTTCAACCCGAGTGCTGGGTGGTCAGGAAAATATCCCCGATCGCCAGATGCAGGATCTTCCTGGGACTTGCGGGACGGCGGTCTAGGGGGTGAGGGGTGTCACCCCACATGGCATATTGTAGCGCTAATTCCTTGCCCTGCGAGGGTCAGAACGTCCCCGGCAATGAGGAGACAGTGACGGGAAACTCCTTTGCCCGCAAGGGTAGCACCGGGAATGGCGATCGCCACAGTCCGGATATTTTTATCAACTCTTTATAAAATCAAATTAAACTTTACATTTCCTTTATGTTGGCAAGGAATCGCCGAAACCGATGATGGAGAGGTAGGGTAGGCTAAGCCAAGCCTGCGCGTCGTGCAACCCCCACACTCCATCCCAAACCCTGACAATTCCCATTTTCCCAATTCATCGATTGAAATTTAGCGAGGTTAATTCATGTTTATTCCCCCGGGTTTCGAACAGCGTTCTGTGGTCACATCCCTCGGTAGAATGGTTTACTACACCAATGTGGGAGAACCGTGGCAGACCCTTTGGGGCGATCGCGACACCCCAGAAGAACTCCCCACCTTAGTCTTCCTCCACGGCTTTGGTGGCGGTTCCTCGGCGTATGAATGGTCCAAGGTGTTTCCCGCATTTGCCCATGAATATCGCATCATCGCGCCGGATTTAATTGGGTGGGGACGATCCGAGCATCCAGAGCGCGACTATCAAATCGAAGATTATCTCAGTACGATCGCCGAATTTGTGCAAGAAACCTGCTCCGGACCAGTGCCGGTGGTGGCGTCTTCCCTCACCGCTGCCTTCGTCATTCGCGTGGCGATCGCCCATCCGGAATTGTTCAACAGTCTGATTTTAACCACTCCCGCCGGATTGTCTGATTTTGGCGAAGATTACACCAACAGCTTTTTCGCCCAATTCGCGAAAACCCCAGTGATAGACCGATTGTTGTACAATACCGGTGTGGCGACAGAAGCAGGCATTCGCAGCTTTTTAGCCAGCCGTCAGTTTGCCAATCCGAGTTTGATTTATTCTCAAATTGTCGAAGCCTATTTGCGATCGGCACAGCAACCCAATGCGGAATATGCCGCCTTGTCTTTCGTGCGCGGGGATTTGTGTTTCGATTTGTCGTTGTACGTCCCCCAGCTTGCGGTGCCCACTGCATTTATCTGGGGACGGGAATCCCAGTTTACCGGTCCAGAAATTGGCAAGCGGATCGCCAATTTGAACCCTTCGGCAATCCGCTATTTCCAACAGCTCGATAATGTGGGATTGACGCCTCAGTTAGAAGTGCCCGCGATCGCGATCGCCCTGATTCGTCAATTCCTCACCCTCCTACAGCAACCCCTTCCCACCGCCACCCCTACCCCGGAGTCACCGTAACTCCCCCGCAGACAAAGTAGGGTGGCACGGGGCCACCCTACTCCTGAATACTTTTGCCAATTCCCAGGGGCGATCGCTTAATTGATGCGAACGTCAATCACGCTAGCATTGAAGTTATAGGTTTTCCCTTCTAGCTCTACTGGCGTGCCGATTTTTAACTTGCTATTGCCCAAAACCGGCCCATCCTCGGTGATTTTCGCATTCCCACCCAAGGTCAAGAGCATATTGGAGCTAAAAGACTCCTCTTGTCTCGGATCCGGTAGCGCTTTTACCGAGCCATCGGGTTGCGGCACGGCGATCGTGCGGGTGAGCAGATCGATAGATTTCACGTCCACCTGTCCATAGGGCTGATTGCGGATAATGATGTTGGTTTTCCCCGCCTCCTGGAATTCTTGAACCAAGCTTTGCGGATCCCGCACGCTCAGCCCCCGGACAATGATATCTACTTCCACCGGCTTGGTGGTGATGCCCATTTGGGCAACCGAACCCGAGGTGCCGGGAAAGAAGAAAATCCCAATCACAACCAAAAGAATGACCAATGCAGCACCCACATCGAGAATGCTCAGTTTGCCAAATAAGCGACCTTGGCGATCCAAAATCTTCATAACTGTAAATGTTTCCTACCTAACCGAGATAAAGTTGATGGCACAGATACTGTGATTTTCAGGTATGGGAGCGCTGACTCCGTATCAACCGGGCATAAGATGCCGATTCGGGACAGATGTTCTCTCCCACTTTCTCCACTCTGGGCAGCGATCGCTCCTCCATTGATAAGCTAAACTGATGATTTTCTGCAAATCTGTCGTTTTACATTTAGTTTGCACTTTGCAAATGAGGAAGCCACAGTAAATCGGTTTTCTGCAAGCCGCTAGAACAGCATAGCGTAAATCATAGGATGCAATTTAAGGGTTTGAGAGAACAAGGCCGGGTGTGGCTCCCGAGGAACCGCAGGGTGGGTCTGTCATTGAATATATAGTCTGGCGAGAAAAATACGCGGTTTTTTTCACCGGCAGGCGTATGTTCGAGAGTGGGCGATCGCGATCGTCGCACTGCCCGCCCCCCAGTCAATGGCACCTGGGAAAATAGAAAAGCGTCAACCTCCATAGCCCGGTTGAGCTTATGCGTGCCAAACATCAGGGGGGTTTAAATTCGGGGCATGGGTTTCCATCCACTGGGGAGAAAACCTGACAGTTAAACCATCCTTCACTAACAAGTTATGTTAAATCCTGACTCGCAGATTTCTCGGCGTTTTTATCGTCGATTAGTTTACCCCACGATCGCCCTGTTGGTGGCCGTGGGTTTGACCATCGCCGCACCCCATCCTACCGTAGCATTTGGTAAGTTGCGCGATTTAGTCGGTCCGGGGTTGCAGGTTCTTCAGCTCAGCACCTTGTCCGACCAACAGGAAGTGGCCCTGGGTCAGCAAATCAACCAACAACTCCTCCGCAATCAATTTCGCCTGTCCGACAATCGGCAAGTGAACCGCTACGTGACGCGCCTGGGCGATAGCTTGGTTCCCTATAGCGATCGGCCCAATCTTCCCTACACCTTCCAGGTGGTGGAAGATGATAGCGTCAATGCCTTTGCCACGATGGGAGGCTTTGTCTATGTCACCACCGGCTTACTCCAAGAGGCAGACAATGAAGCGCAAGTTGCCGGCGTGATGGCCCATGAAATCGGCCATATTGCCGAAAAACATTCCATCCAGCAAATGCGCGAAACCATTATCGCACGGGGGTTAGCCGATGCAGCAGGCGTGGATCGCAATGTAGCGGTGCAACTGGGCCTCGAAATTGCCCTGCGACTTCCCAGAAGCCGTCAGCATGAATACGAAGCCGATCGCAACGCTTTGGATACCATGTTGGCTGCCGGCTATGCCCCCGTGGGTCTGATTCAATTTTTTGAAAAACTGCTCGATAAACCGTCACCGCCGACGTTTTTAAGCACCCACCCGGCTTCTGAGGATCGCATTGCAGCGTTACAACAAATGATACCGCCCGGTCAAGCTAGGGTGGGCGAAGGCTTGAGCGAATCCACTTACCGGTCCAACGTTCGCTCGTTGTTTTAATTTCCCGTCCTTCTATACTCTATCGCCGAGCCACCCTTCGGGGTGGTTTTATTGTGGCTACGGCGTCTTGCAACCGCATGGTGCGAAGGCTGTGCTTGCTAACGTGAACTTGGTAAACCTGTTGGTGGGTGATGTCCAATCCGGTTAACCAGCCACTCAGGGAATGATACGCCCCGGTGTCTATCCCCAGCCATCCGCAACCTTTAGCAAGCTGCCCGGGTTTGACGCCTTGAAAGGTAAAGGTAATCGTGTGACCGACAATGATGAGTTTATTGGGAAAATAAGGCTGGGAAATGCTGTGGAATGGCTCTCGAATCCAACAAAAATCTTCCGCCCCTTGCTCTTCGAGGGGCAGTTGGGGGTGGACTCCCGCATGAACTAACCACGCATCTCCTAAGTCCAGGTAAAGCGGCAGGGTTCGCATCCACTCTACGTCGTTTAACAATGCCTGGGTGGGGTTGGAATGGAGCGGCGGATAACTGGCGAGGGTGCTTTGCCCACCACTGTAGCGCCACCCTTGCATTGCGCCTGGGTTGATTTTACCGTTGCGACACACGTCGAGCAACAAATGTTCGTGGTTGCCGAGGAGGCATTGGTAAGAACTTTCGCGCACGAATTTGACGACTCTGGCGCTTTGCGGTCCGCGATCGATTAAGTCGCCGAGAAAGTACAGGCGATCGCCCTCACCGGGGGCGATCGCTTCGATCAGTCTCATCAGTGCATCGTAGTGTCCATGTACGTCTCCAATAACGATCCGTCGTCCCTTAGTTTCGCTCATTCCCTCTGCTCCATCCCAATCGGCGCTAGTCTTTGCCAAGGTTGGCTCTCTCTCATCCTAGCCCGTTCACTCAAGACTCTGAGTCCATCTTCGATGTTTCCCATCGGCAACCACCCCCTGAGTAATCCGGTTATCTGCTTTGATGAGAGGGGGCGCGCAAAGCTCGGCGAAATATGCCTGATTCGCACGCCCCGCTTCATAATCTCTTCTTACTGGCTCAGTGCCCGCAAGAAACGCTTAAGATTGGTCATCAATCCCGCCTGTTTCGGTGTGGAGGGTGCAGCCGTCTGAGTAGGGGCTTCGGCGCTTGTCCCCTCTTCCGGAGTGCCCATCGCTCGAGCCAAGATGCGATCGAGTTCGTCTCCTAGGGGTTTTTGCGGCGTCTCGGAAATCAGCTCGTACCCGCCTTGTGCAGTCTCGAGCCACACTTGCCAGGGGGAAGGATAGCAGCGGAAAATGGCATAGCCTTCTTTGGGTTTGACGTAGTAGCACGATTCGATATTGTTCAAAAAGCGCTCTCTGAGTTGCCTTCCGGCTAATCCAATGCCAATTGTGGCCACATTTTCCAGTTGAGGCAGCAGCAGAATTACCGGGCGATCGTCGGCTTGTTCGCACATTTTCTCTACGTCGTTGACTTCCACGGAGGAGGGTTCGACAAACAAAAAGGCTTCGTCCTCGGGCTGTATTTGCCCTTTCTTTTCTCCGATCGCGCGCACGACATAGGGGGTTTCGCCCCAGTCGCGACGGGCAAGGGCTGCCGCACCGGCATCGGGAAAATACACTTTCAGCCGTTCGCCGTAGCTGTCGGCTAATAGGGGAATAAATTGCTCGGCGATCGGTTGGACTTTTAGTTCGGGTATGACTATTTCCACTTGCAGCAGTCGATAACCATCGTCGAGTGCGGCTTGGGTGGCTTGTTTCGCTTGGGCGATCGCTTCGTCTAGGTCGTTCGGTAGTTGAGCCATCAATCTTCTATTTGTAAATAAACCTGCAATATCGCTCTGGTTTATACTCCATCTTAAGGAAATCCCATAACTCCCACAATGACATCACGAGAAGAATTACTGGTGGCAATCCTACCGACGGTGCGGGACTTGAAACTGGCTCTCCACCAGCACTGGTATCGCATTCCGGTAGCAACCACCGAAAAACTCCTCAAGAAGCGTTGGCCCCCCAAATGGCTGGCGTTCTATCAACCGAAAGTGTTTGGTCGGCAAGCCCACTCGATTTATTATTTTGCTCGCGTGGAAGGCATCCGCGAAGTCTTTCGCTGGGAATTGTTTCCGGAAATGCCGCAGACGAGCAAAAGTCAGCGCCGTTATTATCAACTCATTCTCTCGCCACTGGAACGCTTGAGCGCTCCGATCCACTGCCGACGCGGGCAGCGGCTGACTTTCATTCAAACTACCTGGGAAAAGTTTCTCGCGGCAGATGAGGTGAATGACCTCTACGATGATAGTGTGTTGGAGGATTTAGTTAAACTAAGCAATTCCGTCACCAGAACTACTCGTCTTCAGAACCGGACTTGAGACTTTCACCTCATCCGGCTCC
>NZ_JAYFEQ010000553.1:0-1544 GCF_055795085.1 Phormidium sp. CCY1219
GAAACCGAAGAACTGGGAAAGTGCTTCTTTTGCTTGCTGTTGGAGGGTTTCAGAGCCGAAGCTGCTGTAGTCGTAGTCGGTTTTGAGAACGAACGGTGCAGAGGTGCCCCGCTCGGCAAATGCTTGACCTGATTGAATTTGAGCTATCATAGTGGTGACTTATGTTGTAATGGGGCGGGTGATACCGCTCCTTTTTATTGATTCGCTGTTAAATGTTAGCATACTACCATGCTAGCATTTATAGTAAGGTCTAGGTGGTTATTCTTTGTAAACAAATGTGAATAATTCATCCAAAGACCTTAATTTGAAGTAACCCGCAATGGTTGCGAGAGTGTCCCGGTCTATCCTTCGGAAGCTGTTGTGCTGATAAGCACGGATTCCTGCTGGAGCAATTCCAGTTTCCTCGCTCAACTGCTGCTGAGTTAGTCCTCGTTGTTGCATTAACTCGTCAAGGTGGCAGATAATTTCAGGCTTTTGAATGTCCATTCGATCCCGTTGCAGAACGATACTATATAGCATTCAACAAGTATCGTAGCCTTCTGCTGACCTTCTAGGACTGGATGAAATTGAGGATGATGCATTGGATCCGCTGCTTTTGGCTGTCAAACGATTCGGAAATCTGAATCAGCGTGAAGCGAAGCTATCGCGCAGGGAATCGCGCCATTCAGGTGGAGCCACCACAGTCGGACGAATCCAGCCAGCGATCGAATAAGCGATCGCCTTGGGTGAGTCCCCGTTCGAGGCAAAGTTGGTGCAGCAGTTGCCGCAAATTTCGACCGATTTCGAGGCCACTGACGAAGGTATGGCGGATGAACCCGAAAAACTGGGATAGGGCTTGTTTGGCTTGCCGTTGCTTCGGTTTCCAAGCCGAAGCTGCTGTAGTCGTAGTTGAAGCTATTGTCAACGGGAAGGTGGCTAGAAGCCTTAGCCGTAGCGGTTTTAGGTGTATTCATGGTAGATTTGAGATAGCTTTTTTGGGAGCGGGGTGGTACCCGCTTTTTTTTTACTCTAGCTTAAATGTCTATCGATTTAGGCATCTTCTTTGTTAAGAATTGTAAAGAACTGGTCGAGGGAGTCAATCTCAAAATAGTCCAGCAGTTTTTCTAAGCTGGTCTTGTCGATTCGACTAAAGCGATTGTTCTGCAAGGCGCGGACAGTGCTCGGACTCAGCCCGAGCTCTCTTTTTAAGTCAAGCTGCGTTAGCCCTCGACTTGCCATTAATTTGTCCAATTTGCACTGAATCTCTCTTCCCACTTGTTTGTCCTTGTTAAAGTGTTTACTACTCTAGTTATCTAAATATCTAGAATAGTTGATGAGACCAAGCTCTCTGCCTTTTTTCAAGGGGTTCTCGATCTAGGGAGGTTCAATCGCAGGCAAATTGGGTGCGATAGTTGGCGGAAGCTGCGATCGCGATCGCGCGCCCGCTAACGAAGGTATGGCGGATGAACCCGAGAAACTGGTACAGTGCTTGTCAGCACCCCGCTCTAAAGAGACGGGGCTTCTAGCCCCTGACTTTAGGTAGCTGACCAGCCTAAGCCCTACGA
>NZ_JAYFEQ010000554.1:0-1077 GCF_055795085.1 Phormidium sp. CCY1219
ACGAAACCGAAGAACTGGGAAAGTGCTTCTTTTGCTTGCTGTTGGAGGGTTTCAGAGCCGAAGCTGCTGTAGTCGTACTCGAACCGGAGGTTCAGGGGAAGGGTAGAGGTCGCGGTGAAGTCCATGATAAGATGTTGAGTGGTTATTTTTAATGGATTTGGGGCGGGTAGTATCGCCCTATTTTTTTTCTGGCTTCAATATACGTTATTTGCGGGTAAATGTCAAGGAGGTTAGCGGGGATTATGAAGGGCTGATTCGATCAGTTTTTCTAACTGGGTCAGAGTGAGTTGAATTTCTCTGAGGGCGTTGTCTTTCTGGAGAATGAGCAAAATGTAGTCCGGTCGATTGGAAAAATCCTTGCCCCAATTTTCAATACTACGCTCTGATAGCCCTGTTGCTTCGGCGAGCAACTTGGTACAGGCTTGTCTGTAGCCCCACTCCCCAGGAGCAGGATCTACGATCCATCGCTGGCAAAATTCACTTGGTTCCACTTGTTCATCCTTAGTCGTCTTTTTATCGATGATGCACTTTTTGGTTGGTTGCAGGAATTGGTGAATCGATAAAATAGTCGTTAATTGCGTATATTAAAGCCAGTTTTTGAGTCGCTCCTGACGTTTGAGCTAAAGTTGATGCAGGAGTTGGTAGAAGCTGCGACCGATTTCTAGGCCGATGGTGAAGGTATGGCGCATGAAACCGAAGAACGGGGAAAGTACGTCCTTCGCTTGCTGCTGCAAAGAGGAGAAACCGAATTGGGAATAGTCGTACTCTAACCGCAGGCACTGACTTGAGGATGAGCTGTTGGATGGATTGGCGCTGCGAGTCGAACCAGTCGGAAATTTGGATTAATGCTCGCGCCATCCAGGTGGAGTCACCAAAATCGGAGGAGTCCAGCCATTTTTCGAACAGGCGATCGCCTTGGGTGAGTCCCCGTTCGAGGCACAGTTGGTGCAGCACTTGCCGCAAATTTCGACCGATTTCGAGGCCACTGACGAAGGTGTGACGGACGAAACCGAAGAACTGGGAAAGTGCTTCTTTTGCTTGCTGTTGGAGGGTTTCAGAGCCGAAGCTGCTGTAGTC
>NZ_JAYFEQ010000555.1:0-440 GCF_055795085.1 Phormidium sp. CCY1219
GGCGAATTCCTCCCCATACATAAATGACAGGGGTTTCCATTCGCCCCCCTTACCAACCCCTAATTTTCGATGACAAATCTGATGCATAATATTCCAATTGTTCTCCCGACAATCTCCGGGATGGGGAATTCCCTGGATTCTCTAAACATCCTGTTGGGGAATGCGCCGGTTAAGGGGATGGTGTTGGCTCAACAGGTCAGCGACCCAGAAATTTTAGATCGGATCAAAAGCGCTTGGGATTATTTTATTGCCTCTGGACAAGTCTGGGCGTTGATTGTGGGGATAATTCTCGGCTATTTATTCCGGGGATTTAGAGGAACTTGAGGCGCGCGGTCTTCCCCTGTTTATCACTATTCCACCATTACCGTCAGGGACTCCGTAGAAACCAACCCCATGTCTAAAGCCAGGGGCTTGTACTTCTAACCACCTGACCAGCCTAA
>NZ_JAYFEQ010000556.1:0-14679 GCF_055795085.1 Phormidium sp. CCY1219
TAGGCTGGTCAGGTGGTTAGAAGTACAAGCCCCTGGCTTTAGACATGGGGTTGGTTTCTACGGAGTCCCTGACTTCTTTTCTCTCCTCTCCTGAACTTCGGCAACGCAAAAGCGGAATTTTTCGTTGCTGGAATGCACCCCTGTACGCACCAGGGTTTTATCGCTCAATCTTGCAATGTTAGCGGGCATCGCAGCCTAACGTTTCGAGTCTTTTCTCCGATTTTAGTCTGACTTCCTGACTGTCATCAGTTCCCCCAGCGATTAGAATCTTTTCTTCCAAAACTTTGATATCCGTACTGTTAAAACTGCGGTTGTTTAATGAGTAAATTTCCTTACTGTGTTCTACCAACCGGGTGCCATTGGGGCGCAAAGGCCAGAGCATCACGCGCCCGTCGTCGCCGCCACTGACCAGATAGCAACCATCGGCACTAAATGCCACCGATCGCACTGGTTCGCCTTGATGTCCGTCGTTCCAAACTTCTCGGATTTCGCACTCACCGCCTGCAGACAAACAAGGCTGCATATTCCACAGGGTAATATATCCTTGATTGTCTGCCGTGACCACTAAATCTGGGTTAAATTCTGCCGTATCGATGCTGGTGATGTAGTTTTCTTTGCCGCCGTCGCGATAGGGAACGACAAATTGGCTATCCTCGATCCAGTCCCAGACGACAAAATTATTGTATCGTCCCACCACTGCCAATTTTCTATCGTTTCGCCCGACAAATTTTAAGGCCGAAATGGCAAAATCAAAGGGTTGACTGAGCATGGGTGGCATGGGTTGCAGGGAATTGCGATTTTTCCCGGCGGTCAAGTTAGATTTTAACACATCCCACTGATGCACCCTGCCACTGCCATGACCGCTAAATAAAAACCGAGAATCTTGAGTGAATTCCAAGGCAAAAACCCGGTCATCTTTTTCGGCGATAAATAAAGCCAGGGGGCGATCGCCTTTTTGAATCAAGTCCCAAACCAGAATTTCCCCATTTTCCAACCCCGTGACCACGAAATTGTTATTCACCGGGCGATAGCGAATCACTCGCACCGCTTTATCGTCGGATTCTTGCGGACGAAACAGTTTGGCAATTTGCTGGTTTATCCATTGGAAATAGCGGTTGCCGCGATAATTGATTTCCCGCAGTTCTTGGTTAGCGAGCGGATTAAAAAAGCCGGCTACATTCCATTCGATGAGTCGTTGGTCATTCGACCCGCTGACCAATCGTTCTCCCATGCCATTAAATTGCACGGAATTCACCGTATCTTGATGACCGAAAATCGGGTTTTGCGGATTGAGCCAGGAAAACCACCAGACCAGATAAATGATGCCTAAAATTCCCACAATTTGCAGCCAGAGGGGCGTGATGGGTTTAACCGACAGTTGCAAGCTGTGCTTGTCGTTGCGGGTATCCACTCGCCGTGCGGACCAGGAGGCTGCCACTTCCAGTAACAGTTTTTGGGTTTTGCCGAACCAGGGGCGTTTTTTGTCGGCAGTTAAGAAGAGTTGGCTGACTTGTTCGGGTTCGACTTGTGCGGTTTCGGGGGTAATTTCTATGGTGCATTTTCCCCTATCTTCGCCGCCAATTTCGACGCCGATTTCTTGATATAAATTGCTGGCGTTGTTAAATTCGAGGGTGTAGGTGATGGGGTTGGAGCGCCAAAATTTCCAGGCGAATTTTTCGGGGATGTGGTGGGTTTTGGGAGTGGCACTGAAGTCGAGAAATCCCATTGGCAGGACTTCCAGACGACCTTCGATTTGGGAGGCCGGACCGTTGGAATGAGTGGCTACGATCGCGAAATTGTGGAGTTGAGAGGGGGCTTGAATGCCAAACGGGGGTTGGCAGGTAAAAACCGTTTCGGCTTGTTTTCCCGGGGCCACTTGCAGGTGGCGTTCCGGGGTGGATTCGGTCCAACTGCCATCGATGCCGGTGAGGGTGAGGGTAACGTAAGTGAGCAGTTGACCCGGGTTGTAGACGCGCACCGGGATGCTGGCGCGATCGCCGGGATAAATCTGAAAGTCCTGGACGGGTAAATCGAGCTGTAACGGGGTTTTACCGATTCCTTGTTCGACGATTAAGCGCAGGATTTCCCGGGTTTCGTCCGGGAGTTCCAGGGAAAACACCCGCACTCTGACGTTCATTAGTCCCACGAAACCGGGCACCGGCGTGTCGGTGATGGAGATGCGAAATGAGGTGACATCCCCGGGGGGTTTTTTGCTGCTAACGGTAGGGGAGATACTGTACCAATCCGAACTGCGATTTTCCGCTGCACCGGCGGCGGTGAGTTCCACCCCAAAACTGGCAAAGCGATCGCTTCCATTCACCACCGTCACCTCCAACGATGCCGGCTCTCCTCCGGGAGTTAAATGAAGTTCCTTTTGCGAGACAATTGTATTGATTACCGCAGTTGCCATTGTATTTTCCCCGCCTTTTAACTATGGGTAGATTGCAATCCGAATAAGGTCGCCATGCGATTTTTAATCCAAGTCATGGGATTGCGATCGAAACTGTCCTCATCATCGAGCAGTCCCATTTTCTGTAGCAGTTCTTTTCTCGATTCTAATTCAGCTTTATGTTCGTGTAAAGCTTCGGCGATTTGTTCTGCCATATCTTGATAATTTCTCAGCAGCTTTTGCAACCCTTCTCTATCCAACACAAATAACACCGTATCTTCGCAGGTGCGAACCGTGGCAGTTCGGGGGATTCCCAACAACAGAGAAAGTTCGCCAAAAAATGCCCCAGAACCCAGTTTGGTGAGGAATTTATCGATTTTTTCCACATAGATTTCTACTGTGCCTTCTAAAATAATATAAAATGCATCGCCCGGTTCGTCTTCGCGACAGACAAATTCCAAGGGATAAAGGATTTTACGATATCCTAAATCGATGAGTTTTTGGATTTCGGCGTCGCTAAAATTTTGAAAATAGGAAACTTTTCGCAGTAAGTCTGCGAGATTGATATGTTGGTATTTATCGGCTTTACTGCGGGCTTTGCGAGAGCGCACGAGCAATTCTTGCAAGTAATCGCTTTCGGTGAGTTGAGAAAGCATGATGGCTTTTTTGGCTTTGTCGCTTTCGCTTTTGAGCTGTTGCAATTGTTGTTTCATGCCTTGCTCGCGGGCGTAGATGCGACTGGCCATATCTTGAAAGACGCGGGCGAGTTGGCCCACTTCGTCATTGCGTCGGGTGACGTCGGCCAGATTTTCCGGTTTGAAGTGTTCCGCTTCGATATCCTGCGCCGCCGCACTCAGACGCAGAATCGGTCTGATGAGCCAGCGGGCGATCGCAATTCCCAGGAAGATGGCCACCACCAGAGCGATCGCCAGCAGGATAATCGTCACCCGGGTTTGGGCTTGTACCGGCCCCATAAAATCCGCTTCCGGTACCACGGCGACGATCCACCAATCCAATCGGCGCTCGTCTTCAATCGGATTGACTATCACTAACTGGGATTTGCCATCCAGATTGAATTTGAGCGTGGTTTCGCGGTTTATCCCCTCAAAGCTGCTAAACCGTTCCATGACCTCTTGGGCCGTGGCTTGGATTATCGGATTCGTACTGGCGATCGCCGCTCGACGCTGCGGTTCGTCATTTTCCATGACAAAGGGGTCTTCCGCCGCCGATGTGGCGACGATTTCCCCGGCGCGATCGACAATAAAGACTTCTGCGGTAGGAGAAATGGTTAACTCGCGCAACCATTCGCTCAGGTGCGTTAGAGAAATATCCACCGCCAACACCCCCTGGAGTTGATTCCCATTCTGGTACACCGGGGTGATGGCGGTAATTGTCAGCACGGAGTTAAAAACGTCGAAATAAACGGAACTCCAGGTCGGTTCGCCCACTTCTACCGCTTTTTGATACCAGGGTCGCACTCGCGGATCCGATGGGGATTGACTGATTAACCCCAATCTGTCGCCGCGATCGTTCAATTCGTAGGTTTCTCGAACCTGTGCGGTAGTGGGGTCTTTAATCACGAGCAAGCTTTTCGAGTTGGCGTCATTTTGCACCCCGAGAATGTCTCCCTGTTGGTTAGCGTAATAAATGTAATCCCAGGAATCGGTAATGGTAGAGTGATACCAAAAATAGGGTTGGAGTTCGGTGAAATTGTCCAGATTCAATTCTCCCGCACCCACGCTGGCGAGGGTCATTTGATGAAAAAGGTGGGGGGCGGTGACGTAACTTTTGACTTCCGTTTCTACGCGATCGCTGATTTCTTCACCCAAGCGCGTCACCAATTCGTTCACCGACTGTTGAGTGCTGCGAAAAGACAGCCACCCGGTCAATCCGACGCTGACGACGATTGGGAGGACGATAACGGTAGGGACGATTTTGCGGATGGAAACCATAATTGCTCCTGAGGCTGCCTAAGTGCCATAGTTGTTACTCAGTTTCCTGCCTTTCCGGTTAAGATTCCCTCTCGGGAATGGCTTGCATTAACTGCATCATTTGCCGACGCGATCGCGCGTAATTGAGGATATTAATCCCCATCTCTTGGGCGGTGCGAATTGTTTCTCTACTCAGGGACAGCTCTTCATCCAATCCCCATGCGGAAGATAGATTCCCCAGCACTACAATAATTCCACCACCTGCAAGTAATTTAATCGATTGTCCGTTCACCGGGGGAAGGGCTGCAAATAAAAACGGTTGGGTTCGCAAGGGGTGAGTTCGACTCAAGCGATCGAGGTCTTCTAGAGGTTGACCGAGTTCTCGGGCAAAGGTTTGAAACTCCTTAGATAATTCGTCAATCTGTTCGATTAGGGATTCTTTTACGCCCTTAAGTTCGGTTTGCAATGATTCGGTTATTTCGGCAAAATTGGCGAGCTTTTCCTCTCGTTCTGGGTCATCTTTTGCCACAGTTGTTCCGTTCGCCAGACGATTCAGGGCTTCAATTAGCTGATACTGCAAGGAAATCAATTCTTCCACTTTGCTTCCCTGGATTTCCGCTTCGACAAATAGCACACCCCCGCGTTCTACATACTGTTTTAATATGGCTCGTTCCTCCGAGTTAAGGGAACGGGAGGGCTGACTTTTCAGATAAACCAGGTCATAAGTCACTAACTGTTCCAGTTCTTCTGTAGAACGCAAACTAAACTGGCCAATATCTTCCGACCCTTGCAAACGCGGATATAATGCCTCCACCGATTGTAACAAATAAAATAGATGAGAAAAATCCACCTCATCCTCGGCAGAATTTTGGGTAATTTGACCGAGGCGCACCAACCCTTGTGGACGCGATCGCGCTTGGGGCCGATAGCGCAAATCCAAATTATTGGAACTCGGATAAAATACATCGGCGGGCGGCGATAACTGCACTTCCCCGGGTTCGAGAAAAATGCGGCACAGTTCCACTTCCCAAGGTGCAGGCGGGGTATTTTTTTCGTCAATCCGAAAGGTTTCGGTCACCACATCGCCATTCCCATTAGTAGTAGTTTGGCGCTGCAGTTGGTCGGGGTCTACATAACTGACCACCAAATACACCATTAGCGCTTCTTCATGCACCACCTCGGAACTAATTCTAAAATCAATCGGTTCGGGAATCACAATCACATTGCCAAACAAATCGATAGCAACGCCCGGTTGAATCTGCACCCAACGATTGTCGCGATATTTGGGGATGACCTCGGCGGGGGGTTCGACGATTTGCACCCCCATATCGCTGACAATTCCCGGTTGATTGAGGGATTGAAAATGAGCGTTTTGCCGCTGACGATGGTACTCGTGGGCCAATCGCCAGCGATCGGCATTAATCAGCAATCCATCATCGACCTGTAAGCGATTTAAGGGTTTGACATTCGGAGGAGGCCAGGGTAGAGTCATGTTAAAATTACATTGCTAGCAATAAACAGTTAAAATCCGGGACTTGCTGCCAACTTCCAGTTAGCCATAATTCCATTTATTCTCCCGTCGGTTCGATATAAAGCTCGTAAGTACAAAATGCCGGCTTTTCTTGTTCGACAATTTGTCGCACCAACCTTTCATCAATTTGATTGGCGGTTGGGGGGCGCAACTTGACGATAAAATGATAGGGTTGACCGCCGCCAATAATCGTATCTTCGCCTAAGCGACTTTGTCCCATTACCAACCCTTGGGTAAACACTTCTTGAATGCTGATATGTTTTTCCGCTTCGGGAAGATGTTCGTCTAGGGGTAAATTGGTGTACAAATACAGATAAAACCGCAATCCTCGACGAGTGCCGCGCCAGCGATATAATTCGATCGCGTAGCGAATCAGATACCGCTGTCGGGTTCGACTCAAACGCGGGTCGATTTTCCACCCCACCCAATAGGCGAGAAATGGCAACAATGCCTCAGGTGCGGTTAGGGGGTCTAAATAGGCCCACAGGGCATCTAATGCCTGCACTGCCGGTTCGAAACTCTGCTCGAAAACCTTCAGCAACCGTCCGATAAAATCCACTTCCCGGTACAGTTCGGGCAAAAAGTCCAGATATAGACTTCGGGGTCGGATGTAAAGGGTAAAGGACGCCGATTCGTTTTGGGTTCTGGTGGTATTTGCGGCGCGAAAAGAGACGTAAATTCGTCCTTGATAATCCAACAGCAGGGATTGACCGGCTTGCAAGAATTCTTCGCGTTCGAAGAAGGCTTGGGGGATGCGAAAATAAAGGACGGCTTCAATTTTTCCCCCGGGGGGGATTTGGTTGCCTTCGGTTCGCAGGCGATACCAACTAGCGGGAAAATTGCCTTCGACGCCCACATTTAATTGTAGGGTTTGGCTGCCGATGTTTTCCAGCTTGACGAGTATTTCGCTAGGTTCTCCGGGGTAGAGGAGCAAGCCACAAGGGAGAGTTCCGGAGAGGGGAACCGCGCTGGTTTCCACGATATCGAATGCCTCGGCGAACCGTCCCACGGGCTGAATGGGAGCCTCTGGCAGTTGCATCGGCACCAATTGCACTCGTAAGGGTAGTAGGTCGCGGGCTTGAGTCATGGGAGGGTTGGGGTGGAGGTTGAGCGATCGCGGTTTTCCTGTGGAACGGGGGTGCGAGCCAATTGGCGGCGAATGGGGGAAGGGAGATGAGGTAGAGAGCCAGCAGGCGATCGCGTAGCCAGTGGGGGCTTTAAATCAAGCTAATCACGTGACCCGATCGCAAGCTGTCATTGCGCCAGGAACAGATCAACCCCACTGGTCCGGGATTAATCACGGGTTCGCGGGGCAAGGTTCTCACCCAGCCGCTATTTTGCCGACGCAGTTCGAATAACTGCACCGCTCCTAAATAGAGGACGCCGGGAGTATTTTGCAGCAGGGTGACGATATCCGAGGGATACAGGGGACGTCCGAAAGGCCAGCCGTTGCCCGTCGGTCCGCCGGTAATCGGATTGAGAAACCGATACAATGCCACCTGCATGGAAAATAAAATCTGTCCGGCGGCGGTGGGGTTTTGATATTCCGGTTCCAAGGCGACTTCGGTTTGGACGGCGACGCCGAGATATTCCGGTTGCCGACATTGTACTTCCACGCCGAGGAGTCGTCGTTCGTCGAGATAGGCGGTGACGCGCTCGATCAGGGTAGGGGAGAGGCTCAACTGTGCCGGGTCGATGCCGTAACCGCGTTCGATGCTTTGGGTATCGGGTTTGGGAACCAGCAGCAGGCGAACGGTGCCGGCTTGGTCTTTGCGGGTGGGGGAGAGACAAAGACTGCGGGAGATCGCGCCGCTTCCTGCTTCTAAGGCGAGGGCTTCAAAGTCTTCTACGGTAACGGCGCGATCGCGGGTTCGCAGCATTCGCGGGACGCGAATCGCCGCTTCCTCGAGAGATTCTCCATCGGCTCCATTGCGCGCCGCTTTATGATTGACCACTCGGGCCACATAGGGGACGGCAGATTTGACGATGCCAATGGTGCCGGCTTGCACGTTGCCTTTCACGCCTCCGCCAGTACGATAGGCGACCATCTGAATGGAGGCTCCGCGCGGGGGTACGGCTCCATGTTGCCGTTCCATCGATTCGGGGGGGGCGGCGTGCTGTAGGGCGTTGCCATCCCGGGCGGTGGTGAGGGCGGCTGATTCCGGGGGTCGGGTCTGCGATCGCTCCCGCCACCGAATGCGGGCGCTCAGTTCGGTGGGTTCTCGAATCAGCGGCCCAAACTGCACGATCCCGGTAATCGAATCTAGGGTATAGTGCAAATCTTCCGGCCCGGAGTCGGCAAAATCATTGACTTCTTGCCACCGTTGTGGTAAACCTCCCGATGGGGTGACTAAAATATATTCCTCTTCTCCCCGAGGGAGGATGGGCACTCCTTGCAGTTGAAAGCTCTGCCCGGGGTTGCCGTCGCTTTCTCCCAAGATTTCATTGCGAATACTGGTACTCTGCGATGCGCCGACGGTTGCGCCAATCGACCGGGCACTCAATCCGACGATGCGCGGCGAACTGCTATATCCGGGTTGATTCGGTGCGGGGGGTGAATAGACGCAGCGCACCCACCGCCCTCGGTAGGTGAAAAAGTGGGTGACGGGCCAGACTTTGGGCATGTGCAGCAAGATGTCTGCGCCGGAAAGGGGGTCGCCGCCTTGGCGCACTAATTGGCTATAGCTGAATCCCTGGGTTTTGTCGTCGCTTTCGCGCAGGAGTATGGGTTCCCAGGTGAGTCCGTTCCACCCTTGCCACTGTCTGGGGGGCATGTCGGGGTTGATGCCCGTGGAGGTGGCGGATTCTCCTTTCAGGTTGAGGGCGATCGCGTTGCCTTCGATGGGTTCTTCTCCATCGAAGACGAGATAAAAGCAGTTCCCCGGTTGCGGGCGATCGTCGAAAAATCCCAGTTCCGGTCCGTGCCAGCTTCCGTCTCGTTCCATCGTCCACAACCCAATGAAGCGATCGCGCAATATCTGTGGTTCGTCTTCGGAGGTCCCGGCGGTGAGCAAATGTCGAACCCTCGGATGGGCGATCGTTGCCGCAGTATTGGTACTGAACACGATCGCTTCTTCGGTTTCCGTGCGAACTGTGGCTACCTCGGTTCCCGCCGGTATGGTATAATTCTCCGGCAAGCTGGCACTCAAGTAAAAGGTGACGTCGGTTTGCGCCGGCGCTGGCGCTCTTAACCGGACGCCGAGCAGTTCGAGAAAGGTGACGTAGTTGCGACGCGGCACTTGATTGAACCGCATCAGCATTTGCTCGGTCATCCAGGCAAATAGTTCTACCAGGGTCATGCCCGGATCGCTGGGATTATAATTGGTCCACTCGGGACAGTAGCGCGGAATTCGCAACCGACATTCGTCTACTAAATCCTGAAAGCTGCGATCGTCTAAATCGGATTTTGGTAATTTCGGTAAAAAATTAAATTCCATTGCTGTTAAATTAACTTATCCCTCAAATATTTACCCGCCGCAATGCCCTCTTTCTAAGTAGATGGCATCAAATAAAACGGATAAACCATACTGCGAGAATCGTAGTTCTCTTTGAGGTGGTACTCGATAATAATGTTGACCCGTCCTTTTATCGGATCCGGTTCGGTGTACACCGCATCGAGGATGATTCGCGGTTCCCACAGTTCCAGCGCTTCCTCCACATACACCCGAATCATTAATAGGGTTTGGGTGTTCATTGGCGCAAAGGTCAGCTCGGATAGGCGAGACCCAAAATCCGGGCGATACACTCGTTCCCCAAGTTTGGTGTTCAGGATAATCCGAATCGACTCTTCGACATTACGAACGTCGGAACTCAGTTGCAGGTTGCCTTGGACGTTCACCCGCAAGGGGAATGCCCACCCGGTTCCCAGGTAATCGCGGTACTGACGAGTATTGTAATCCTCGGGCATGGATCGGTTCCCTGTGCATCACGGCTAGTTTACTAAACTCCCCCGATACCGAGTATTCGACGAAAGTCGAGGGTTCCAAATTGGCGATCGCGCTTCCCTTCCCAACCCCCTGCTTTTTATCTCTTAATTGCAACATCGACAGACAGGCAACACCCACCGCCCTGGGGAAATCCTCGGCGAAATTGATGTAATGCTTGCCATTACTTCCCAGTCGTCTTCAGCGCACTGTAGCTATGAGGCGGGGATTAAAATCCCCGTCTCTCTTGATTATGCACACTAGATGTAATACTTTATGGAGCAACCAACACCGAGACCCCGGTTCCCACCACCGGTAATGACAAGGGTACGGGTGGGATGGAGGCACTGACGCCAACGGCCATTGTTAGGGAATGAGCCACGGGACGCCCCATTGCCAACACTGTCACCGAACAAGGCATGACCAATGCGCCAGTTGCCATTGGTGCGCCGGCTACCACATCTCCCAAACAAGCTACCGGACGCCCCATCACTAACACCGTGGGTGCCCCCGGACCAACTATGGGACTCCCGCCGGCCACATCTCCTAATACCGCTATGGGTAACATGCTTTTTCCTCCTGTTTCGGGTTGGGCGATCGAACAATTACCCTTCGATTCTGCATCCCCCTAGAAGAATGCAACATTAGCCATTAGTCGCAATTGCCCGGGGCGATATTATTGCGCCCACACCCTAACAATTCAATCGGATTATCGGCGCTAAAATGCCCGCACTGGCACCGGCACTGACTTGATATGCCGCCCCAGAGGTCATGCTCATCGCCGCCCCAGAAGTCATGCTCAGCGACCCCGCCGCTTGAGAACTTAACGAACCGCCAGCTTGCAAACTCAATGTCCCCCCAGCTTGCGCGCTCATCGACGCCCCTGCTTTGAGTCCCACCTGCATTCCCGCCTTCACGTCCACATTCATCCCCGCCTGTAGTGCAATTTTCGCCGGGGATTTAATCTCCACCCCCGTTTGTCCGGTTACTTGCACCTTGGGACTGGTCATTTTAATCGCTTGATTCGAGATTTCAATACTACTCGGACCGACTTTTAACACAATTTTGGTCGTTCCCGTCAGGTGAATTTCCCCCGCATTGACGTTCATTTTTCGACTGCGCCCGGAACCTCCCGTTTTGACATTCATATCTCCTTTAGACACCACATCTATTTTCTTACTCCCGCTATCGTCCATCAAACACTGATGTCCGCCAGTGGTTTGTAATTCTACTTTCTTCTTTTTATCGTCAAGCTGCAAATAATGCGCGCCACTGGTTTTTAACTCGATATTTTCGTCGGTATCGTTCATGTGCAGTTTGTGTTTTTTCCCTTTAGCCGTTTCTAGATAAACCCCTTGTTTGCTGCTGCTTTTATCTTCTTCCACAAATTGCAATTGATGTCCGACCCGCGTTTTAAAAGTTCGCAGGCGCACTTTTCCACTAACCACAGAATCGGCAACTTTTTCGGGGGTTTTATCTTTCCCATTCCATACCCCGCCGAGTACGTAAGGGCGATGAATATCCCCATGTTCAAATGCAACTAGCACTTCGTCATTTACTTCGGGCAAACAGTCAAATCCGCGCGCGGAACCCGCCCCGATCGCCACCACTCTCGCCCAATTACTCTCGTGTTCTTCGGTTAAGGTGGGAAACTTCACTCGCACTCGCCCTAACCCATCCGGGTCTTCATTTTTAGAGACAATTCCAACTAAAAAAGTTTGTCCGGGTTCGAGACCCTTTTCCGGCGCAACACTATTGAACACATCCTCCCCGCGCAATCCTCTAACGCTAAATTCGGTACTGTAAACTCCATCTTGGTACAGATGTCGGGTTTCGGTGATATAATAATTCCCGCTGTATTTCCCCATCTCTGAGAGTTTCACCCGCTTCCCGACGCGAATTTTTGGATCTCCATCTGCAGTGGCATCCGCTTGGACGAATTCTCCGCCAATTTCGTCGCACAGTCCTTGGGCAATTTTATCCGCTTCGGCGCTACTAAATACGGGCCTATCCACGACAATGGTTTTCGGCGATGAGGGTTTGCCGTTAAATGCAGAACTGGTTTTTGTCCCGGATTGATATTGGTTGGAGGTCAATAATTGCGGGGAGTTTTTAGTGGAAACAATCGCTTTTTTTTGCTTGTAATCCCACCCGCGTACTTCCACGGATGCTACTTGTTCGGAACTGCTGACTCGCACTCGGAAGGTGCGGATGTCTTCTAACCATTGTAAGTTTAAGGTGTCTCCCGCTTTCGGTTTGCGGAAGTTTAATTTACCATCTTGGACGAACAGTTCAAACCCATTTCTCGCCGCGCGTTCCCGCAAAAATTCCATGTTGGTTTGGTTTTCTTGAAATACGTAATCATGCGCCGCGCCACTGGAATCTACGCTATCTGTGGAAATTCCTACTTCGGATGCAATTTTTTTCACGATGTCGCTGTCGCTGGCATTCTGGAAAGACCGATTGTGTCGCCCTCGGTGCAGTCGGTGGGAGACGTCATACCCGCGAATTATCATTGTGGCTTGCGATCGCTCGTTGAAATTGCTCTCAATACTGGTAATCTCCCCCACAAACAAACTTGGCTCTTTATTCTCTTCGGAAAACTCCTCCGCTTGGGTTGTACTAGCACTAAAGCCAATTTCTACAGACTGCCCGATTTCAAACAGTTTCTCGTGTCGCCAAGGGTCTCCACTCCCAGGAAAATAATCGTTATTGATTTTTAACTCAAACATCCCGGGTTGATGAATGCTCTCCTCTACCGCGATTTCCACTAAATCGTCAACTAAATCATCCGATATGTTTTTCCCTTTTATCTTGACAATCGGTTGGGCAATATAACGTGTAGCCATAATTATTTATCCCATTCAAATCACTATATTCGTTTCCTATTTTTTGGGAATATTCTCCGGTATAAACGCTTCGGAATATAATTTCTACTGTCGTCCAATCATTTTTCCCCTTGCTTATCAGTTATCGCGCTTTTCTACAGGGTTGAGTGATATCTGGATTCCCGCCTGCGCGGGAATTACAGATTTAGAAAACGTACCTCCTCCACTTATTTACCCGTAGATTTATCAATCTCGGTTAAAGTTAAATCCACGCGCGCTTGCACTGGAGTTCCATCGGATAAAAATCGCGTTAACCGATAGCTCAATCGGGTGACAAAACAGCGAATATATTGTTGCTGTCCCCAAGCGAAAATATAGAAAGGGGGTCGCTTTTCTGCACTTTTCCCTTTGCTGGAAAACTGTACCGCTTTTTTCAGCTTGTTGATATAGTCGAGAACGCTGGTTCCTGCTTCGTAGGTGTCAAAAATAATGTTGCTGATGCTTAAGGTGCAGGGGTCTCGATAGGCAAAGCTGACTTTCGGCAAACCAGAAGTGGTGCGCGCCCCTGCTTCGGAATTAACGTTCACTGAATAGTCAAACGTCAGTTCGGTAGGATTGAACATAAATTCAATGGTTTCGCTTTCGTCGGATATCAGTTTGGCTTTTTCTAGCTTTCCAGATGCAACGCTATTTCCTTGGGTTGGCATAAGTATCCTCACCGCATGAATTTTACTTCGTTTACCGTTTGCTGATGCTTTTTTCTGCTACAAGGGAGATAGACTTACCAGGACAAACGCCGTCCGTAGCGTCCCGATCGCTCTCGTTCCACTTCTAATCGCTCTTTAATCAGTTTGTGGACTTTTTGGGCAATCACTTCGATATTGTCCGCCTCTTTTTTCTCGGTACCATATCCCGGGGCGGTAATCGTCACTTCTCGGGTTCTCGGGTCACTACTGTCATAACTGGGAACAACTGACTGGGGAATGGTTGGATTAACTTCACGGTCTGGTTGAATCGGTTGCAACCCAAAGGGGGTAAATTCCCATTCCGTTACAGAATTTCGGGATAGGGATTGGGGAAAGATGCTTACTGAAGAGGCGATCGCAGGTTCTCTCGGCTTCCTTACCCCCTCTGACTGGGCGATCGCGACGGGCAATGCTTGCAAATTCCTCATCGCCCTTTCTCCCACAAATTCCCTTTGCCCGACTATCTCTTTTTGCCCTAATCCCTCTGGCGGTTGTGACAGCAAGGGAAATTCTCTGTGTGCTGCTCTCTCTCCAGCGCTGTCTTGATTCTCCTCATCCTCCCCTGACGATTCTGGCATTAAATCCACTATCGCCTCTAGGTCAAACGTCGTTATAGAATTTGCCCCCAACGGTTCGAGAAACTGTGGTTTTATTCCCCCAGTTGTCTGCAATAAGGGGTTTTTCAGTCCCAGGGGTTCCCGAGACATGCGATCGCCGTTTTGATGTCCACAATATCCTGCCATAATCACCCTGACTTAACTGCTCAGAAAGAATCCACCAGAATCTTTTGCCCGCCCGTTGCTATGAATTGTCGCACCTCCGCCCATCGCCTTTCCACTACTTCCATTCTCATTCACTACCACTTTCAATCCTTCAAATGCCAGCACTAATTCTTCAATCGCCACTGTCGCCGCATCCGCTTGTAACGGTGGCGCAGTCCACCCCACGGGTACCGCCCCAATTAACGTCCAGCATTGTATCGTTTCCCCCGCTTGGTTGAACAGCAAAATATTGATATTGCGCCGATGCGGACTCTCTTGCTTCCCATCCAATTGCGTCAGCATCCGCGACGCCCAGGCCCAAAATTCCGCATCGTTCGTCAACCCCCGTTTCAGGGTCACTTCCGAAAATTGCGCGTTTCCTAAAATAATTCGCTGCTGATGGTTCACCCCTCCTTCAAAATAGGTGTCGTAGTTGACTTTAACGCTCAACCCCGAACATTCCGTAAAACAGGCACTAATCGCACTGCTTTGCTCCATTTCTACATAAAATCGATTGGCCGTAATATAGTTGAGGCCATGTGTCTGAGTAGAATTACTTTTCGCCATCGG
>NZ_JAYFEQ010000557.1:0-11572 GCF_055795085.1 Phormidium sp. CCY1219
TAAGCAATAAATAATTGAAGCCCACCTTCCCCGCATCAATGACCAATAACCGCAGCCCCCACCCCCGAACCAATGACTAATGACCACCCTATTTATCGGAGGACAAAATGAAGCCATCATCTCGTTTTTTAACTCGGGATAACCATTGGTTGCCCCACATATTTTTTGCGATTTAGCCTTATTTGATAAGGTCATTTTGTGGTGGTTATTTTTGGGTATAAAACTTTGTGTTTTTTGAATAAAATTCCGTAAAAATACGGAGGTGCGGAATGGTGACAAAAGGTTTAATAGAGGATGAAGACAAATTGGTGTTGACGACGGAAGGCGATTTGCAGTTCCCGCACGTCCATGCTAACCCAGGCCCTAGTCAGGAGTGCCGATTGTGTCCACCCTCTTAAATAGTTGTTACAAAGTAATTAAGTCCCTATTCCTCGGTTGTACGCTTCCTTTGAGCAAGGCGGACAGTTTTACTTATTCAGTAGGATATAAATGGGGAACTTTAGAAGCAAAGGTGCAAAAAGATGGAATTTCGGGGATAGTGCAGGGAGGATAATTTTGAGCGGCTAGCTGGTAACTTCTAAAATTAAGCAATATTAATTTGAGGAAAATTCAAGCAACAGTTTAATGAATAAAAGCAATCTTGAAAATGAAATCGGCGGCGAAAAGTTTGGTCAATATGAACCCCTTGTAGTCCGCTTGGCAGGAATTCTTGGAGACTACCCTGAAGGGGTCGGCATTATCAAAGAGTTAATTTAAAATGCTGATGATGCTAAGGCGCAACGGATAGAGTTCGTATTAGATTGGCGGACTCATCAAGCTGAGAAACTACCCGACGATCGCACGATCTCTCTTATGGGACCAGCAATACTCGCTTACAATGATAGTGAATTTACCCCAGAGGATTTTGAGAGCATTCGGCGTATTGGACATAGTGTAAAAGCGGAAGACATTCAAAAAACAGGTAGATTTGGCGTCGGCTTTAATGCAGTTTATCATGTAACAGATTATCCAAGTTTTATTTCGCGAAATCGGATCGTTTTTTTCGATCCACATGGAACGGCGATTCCTGGAACCTCAAAAGAAAACCCGGGATATACTTGGGATTTAGAAAAAGACCAATGGTGGGTAAAATATCCAGAGTTTATGAAGGTATATCAGGGACATGGTAAAAAATTTTCAGGGACTCTGTTTCGGTTGCCACTGAGAACAGAACAACAAGCAAGTCAAAGCGAGATTCGCCAACAAGTGTTTGGAAACTCAAGTATCCAAAAAATCCTAAAAGAGCTAATTAATTCTGGTGAAGAACTACTGCTTTTCCTCAAATCTCTTTTAGAAATTCGCTTTTCTGAAATTCCCGCAGATAGCGATGGAAGAAAGACAGAATTGCTGACCATACGGACCAAGAATCCAAAACAGGTAAAGGATGAACGTACAAAACTACTTGAGGCTATTCCAGATCGCACGAATGCGCTGCTGGAGAAATGCCAAAATGAGTCTGGCGCTTTAGCTTCAGTATCTTACCGTCACGAAATAGAAAGCATTAGCAACGAGGGGATAACCAATACAACCTGGAGAGTAGTCAGTCTTATTGGTAGCGATTCACAGGGTGAAATCACAGAGGCGATCGCACAGATGCAAGCTCAGAGAGAAAAAGCGGTTCCTTGGGCAGGCGCTGCTGCTCGAATTTATACTTCTAAAGCCGAGGGTAATCACAATTTAGTCACAGGTCGTGCTTACTGTTTCTTGCCAACTCCGATTGAAACGGGTCTTCCTATTCATATCAATGGATTTTTTAACTTAAATAGTGCCCGAGATAACCTCAGCAGCGATAGTGGTCAAAGTGGAAGAGACCAGATAAAACCATTATGGAATAAGTTACTTGTCCGCCATGTTCTATCTGTTGCCTGTGCCAATTTAATTGCTGAATTAGTATCGGATATCGGGAAAGAAAAGCCTGATAAATTCTACCAATTGTGGCCTGTCAGCACTCACAACAAGGTGCTGGAAGAAATACCTGGCCGTGTCATTCAGCTTTTGTCCCAGAAGAGAGTCATCCGTTCGGCGGTAGAGCATGTGGGAGTTGAGACAGACAATGGTAAGAAAATACTTCGTAAAACTAAATGGGTGATGCCCCGCCAAATTAAAGTTTTCTCTTCTAAAAAATGGTGGAAGAGCTTATTGGAGCCTCTGAGTGCGGATGGAATTGACATTCCAGATCCGCTGGTACCTGATGAGATTATAAATGCTTTCAAGAATGCTAACTATGGGTTAGAAACATTAACTCCTGCAAAATTACGCGAACACTTACACCAAGATAAACCTCTGGGCGTTCCTTTGCCGGAAGCACCTAAACAAAGCCTAAGCAATTGGCAGTGGATTGTTAATATGCTGGGCTATTGCATAAGCGATAAGTCTAAAGATGTGCGAGGTTTGCCTTTGGCAATTCTCGCCAATAACACCCTGCAAGTCTTTGGATATAACGCCATAGGAACTATCTACGTTGCAGATTCAGAAATCATGCGAATATTCGACAATAAACCCGAATGGTTTCTGCATCCCAATTTAGCTCGAGAGGTTCCAGAAATAGGACAGTGCATCGGCGTGTTAAACATGAACGCTAAAGAAGTAGCCCGGCGACTGGTTGATGTGATTGGTTCAACCGAACAAGGTTATCCTTGGCAGCCTGATGGGGTTAATTCTCCAAATTCAGAATGGTTGACTCAAGTTTATCGTTATTTCACCAAGGTGAGCACATTACCAAATGAAGAATTGCGAGAAGTCCCACTGGTGCCGGGAAATGACGGAAAACTTTACAAAGGTGGATTGGTTAATACTCCTTTGTGGTGTGGTAGAAATATCGATCGAGAAGAAGTTGAAGCCCTAAAATATTTTGGCGTGCCTCTTGTTCAAGCTTCACCCAAGCTAGAGGAGGCGATCGAGCAATTTCTCCAAAAGCATCCTCAGAAATTTATTTGGTTTGTCACAGGCCCGGATGTTGTCAATACACTCAAGTCACTCGCTCATTCTTTACCTTCGTCGTATAACCAAAAACATCATCCTTCTCTGCTAAATTTCCTTGCTAACCCCCTTTGGATAAAGGATAGAAGCTATAATGAAGAGCAGAAAACAATTCTAAAAACCTTACGAATTTATCCGACAGCTTCTAATGAACTCGTTTCTTTAACCGATGATAAAGTCTACCTCCCTGGTGGATACAACCCACCAGCAGTGGCAGGCTATCTAAAACTGCTCCGCGTAAGAGATGCGGAATCGGAATGGTTGTTATTGTTAAAGCTACTAAGGGTTGGGATTCTCAACCGCGAACGTCTAATTGTTGAGTGTTTATTGCCCAGTTATAAATCACTGGTACCTGAGGAACAGCGAATTGCACTCGAATGGATTCGAGATAATTTAACTCAAATTAAACAGGAAATAGAAGGAGCCGGAGAAAGTTCTAAAACTCTTCTGAAAATACTAAAAAAAGAATCTCTGCTGCGCTGTAGTGATGGTGAATTACGGCCAATACCCGCTGTTTACGAGCCAAACAGTGATGCTCGTCAAATGTTAGGGGATAATATTCCTTTACCCGATATAGCATTCTACTCTTCAGATTGGGAATTGTGGCGCCGGTTTTTTAAATTATTAGGAATTCGGGAAACTGCCAGTGCAGATGACCTGTTAATCTATGTAAACGATCTAATTGAGACCGCGAACAAAAAGAGTCCAGATGCTGTGGCCGATTTTTGTATCAAAGTTTTTGACTACATGGGTAAAAAGTGGGAGCAATTAAAATCTGATAAAATTGCCAAGACTGGTCAAACTCTGTCGGAAGCGCTTAAAGATAAAGCCTGGATTCCAGTAGAGCGAGATTTCAATCAACTCAAGCAATATCCAGGGGCTAAAAGCCCTGAAGCAAGATTATATCGTGCTGAGGAAGTCTGCTTTATTGATGATGCTCAGTTACTAGCTAGCCAAAAACCTATCTTTCATTATCAGAAAAGTAGAATCAAGCCAGAATTCCGGAAATCCTTGGGATTTCAGGAAGTCAATCCCAAAATGGTTCTAGACCACTTCGACAGATTAATCGCAATTTTGGAACGCAAATGATGATGCCAATCCTACCCATGCCAAGCCCTAAGCAAGATGATTTACTAAAATCAATGCAGGAAATTTACCGCTACATCTACAATAATTTTGTAGATAGTAATCGTGCCGATCGCGAACAACAGCAAAGGCTAGAGAGAGATTTCCAAAATCGCGAATGCCTTTGGGATGAGAATACCGAAAAATTTTGGAAGCCAAATCACGCATTTGAAGAAGATGTCTCCTTTTTTGGCACTCATCGCGTCACCATACCTTTTTCTCATCGCACTGGGGAAGTTTATCGCCTTTTGGGACAAAAGCCACGACCCGATGTAGATGACTACCTAGACTTCCTGCAAGACTTAGCGGATGAGTACAACACTTCGCCTCTAACGGAAGAAGACAAAGATTGTGTCATACAGGTTTTACACCGTCTGGAATCTAAATGCCTAGAATCCAGCATTAGCTCAGAAATTGACCTGGGTAAAAATGTACCTGTACTTACCACTGGCGGTACACTTCGCGTTGCCCAAGAAGTTCTCATTCCAGACGCGCCTTGGCGACAAAGTTCTATTGAGGAAAACAGACTCCTTCATCCTAGAGTTTCTGTCACCCTGGCAAAATCAGCCGGGAGTCTCTCTTTATTACGAGATGTAAAGGAAGAAGTTACAGAATATCAGCTAGATTCGGAGCCAACAGTTAACGATTGGTGCCGCGAGTGGCAAGCAACTCTCAATTCCCCAGAGTTTCACTCGGGTTTAAATCGGCTGATTTTCCACGAATCCAATGATTTTAATCAGCCCGAGATGACTTTTCCAAAAATATCAGTTTTACCGGCTCACAGCATTAAACTCAATTTGTGGCTAAACAATATTAAGGTAGCATCCGATGTAAACGGAGATTATTACTTTTATGAATATTGCCTAGTGCTTTATGTAATATCTGCCAAAAATAAGGAAACAATGGTTGGATATATTGCCGAAGCTCTAAATAATAGTCTACTGGATGATTTTTTACTAAAAAATTTGTGGCCACTGGTCAGAATTTTGGATACTGACCCTGCGAAAATAAAGGGTTTATTAGATGAGTTGCGAATCAGGGCATTACCGGGTGATGAAAGCGAAAAATATCGCGAAACTGATTCACATGAGGAACCAACGCCAGACACACAAACTCCAGAAGAAGAAACCACACAAGCGCCAGATCGGGAGACCAAGCCTTCCACTCAGACTGATACTGGAAGAAGCGAAAATTCAATTTATTGGGGTGAATTTGGCGAAGCCTGGGCTAAATGCTTTTATACAGCATTCGGCTATAGCCGCATTGATAAGCAGCCTGATTGGGCGGGATTTGATTTTCTGTGCCAATGTTCGGGAAAACCCCAGATTAAAGCTGAAGTCAAAGCGATAACATCCACTCGACCTAACATTCCAATAACTATTAATGAATGGTCCAAAATGGTAGAAATTGGAGAAGCATATGAGTTACTCATAGTTAGTCATCAAGGAGAAACTGTTTCTGAAATCATTCAAGTTAAACATCTATGGAAAACCATACAGAATGATTTTTTGGGAAAACTACGGCAAAAGAAACCTACAAAATATGCTGGGGAGGAAGCCGAGGTTTTACTAGGATTTAACCTAAATTCAGATAAACAACGAAATAATATCATCATTAGCTGGCACAGGTTATGCGAAGGAAATATCAGTGACAATATCAAAATATATCGTCCAAGTTCGTCAAATTTATCTTCTGAAAATGAAGAAGTTAAATTTAAGCTTTTAAACCCATGAACAAAGCTAAAAAAACATTAAGCAGCTAGTAAATAATGGTAAAATAATGAGATGATGAGTATCGCCCTTCCCCCACCCAACTCGAGTCAACACTAAACCCCATAAAAACATGGCCCAGCGAAAAACATTAATCACGATCGCAGTTTCCTCAATTGTGGGAGGAATCATCTGAGCCACCCTTGCTTCTCCCGTTTCCTACACTCTTTATGAAAGCATTCCGGGTCAAGGTTATTCCCGCAATTGCAGCCCCAGCGATATGATTGGCAATTCAATGAGAAGTCGAGAAATATACTCCGGGCGAAGCTATAGCAGCCGTTCATTTATCGCCAGTGGAGAAACCTTACAGCAGCAATTAATTTACGGTGCAAGTGGTGTGGCTGCTGGATGCATTTCCAGTTCTTTGGTAATGGCTATACTAAACCGCAAAAAGAGCAAAGCGACCTAACAATTGGACAGGGGAAGTCCCGGTAATTATTCGACGATCGCCACTTCAAACCCGCCGTTTGAAAAGCCGCGCCAGGGTAGCAAACCCAAACCCACATCGCACAACCCATAACGCGCTCCACTTCCCGGCCAACTTGCAACCCCATCCACTCATTAAACCGCTTCATCCAGAGTTTTGCCTCGCGATCGCAGAGCGCATCATCTCCGACAAAATAGCCATAAAAAAATCAATCCGCGTAGGCCCGGGAATGTGGCCTACGTGCAATTGCAATCCCCCGGTTGTACGGAGTACCCGCTTAGCCGCGCACCGGAATAAACGGGGCGCGAGGGGAGGGAGGGGAGAGCCGCGATCGGACTTCCAGACCTTCAGGGGGGCGGCGTTTCCCCGGGGGAGGGCTGACCCGGGGAAAAGCTTGACGCGCGCCAGTCTTCCACACTGCAAGCGCAACAGAATCCGAGTTGCAGAGCCTTGCAGTTTGGCAAACCCGGAGGGGCGATTAGCGAGACAGCTTCACCAACGCATCTTGAACCGTTTCGGGGAGTCGGCGCATGATGCGACCCTTTTCGATATCCACCGCCACCAGAGTGACCACCCCGGTGACATAGACTTCCAACCCATCAACCGACTGGATTTGATATTCCCAATTGAGGCGCACCCCATCCATTTCGAGCATTCGGCTTCTAACGATCGCATCATTGCCCATCCGCATGGGTTTGTGGTAGCGCAACGCCAGTTCCACCACTGGCAAGTCGCATCCCAAAGCCACCAACTCGGCAAAATTAATTCCAATCGAGCGCAAGGACTCCACCCGCGCTTCCTCCATCCAGGTCAAATAGGATCCATGCCAAACAATTCCCGCATAGTCCGTGTGGTGAGGGTAGGCCCGCACGGGATATTCGAACCAACCGTCGCTGGTTTTCGTGGTCTGGTGGGCGATCGCGCTGGTGGGAGGCAGTTGAGCTTGCTTGTCGTTATCTTCACTCATGTTACAAATCGATCCAAAACTCTACATTTCTACAAATTTTAAGTAAGTAATAAGTCTTACATTAAACTTTACAAGCCTTAATCAAGTCGTAGCAGAGGCAAAGTCCCTCTAAAGTAGGAAGTGTGCGGTCTGCCCGATAGATTAAGCTGACCACTCATAAATCCCCATCTATTGTTACCAGGAGAACGAACCATGATTCAAAATATTTTAGTCACCGTCGCAGGGCGCGGACTCTGTGAAGAGATGCTTAACATGCTGATGGACATCCCCGGATTCCAAAGCGCATCCGTGACAGTGCTGCACGTGGTTTCGCCGGAAATCAGCTCCGATGCCATGTCCGACAAATTGGAACAGGGGGGGAAAATCTTAGCCGAGGCGGTCAAATCGTTAAAGGTAGACCCGAGCAAAGTCAATCCCCGCCTGAAACAAGGAGACCCGAAAAGCATCGTTTGCGAAGTAGCCGAAGAAGAAAACGCCGACCTGATTATCATGGGGTCGCGAGCCTTGGGACGCTTGCAAGCCATTTTAGAAGGTTCCGTGAGTCAGTACGTGTTCCAGCTTGCCAGCTCTCCGATGCTGCTAGTCAAGGATGATGTGTACGTCAAGAAAATCAAGCGCGTCATGGTGGCGATGGATGCCTCAGACTCGGCGAAGCAGTGCTTAGATTTGGCGCTGACGATGGTCAAAGACGTGAAAGGGGGGCAATTAGAGCTAGTGCGGGTTAACCCCAGCAAACCGGGCGAGAAACCGGAGGAAAATCCCATTTTAGCCCCGGCGGTTGCTGAAGCGAAGAAGTATGGCATTTCCTATCGCTGCCACCTTCCGGAAGGCAAACCGGGAGAAGAAATCTGTCGCTTAGCGAATGACTTGAATGTGGATCTGCTGATGCTCGGGTCCCCCGATCGCCGTCCCAACATTGCCAAAAGCTTAGTGGATCTCGATCGCTTGCTTGGCGGTTCCCTCTCTGACTACGTGCGCGTCTATGCCAACTGTCCGGTGTTATTAGGTCGCACCCCGTCCTAGTTTCGTTTTTCCGCCCCTGCGGTTCCCAGGTTCCCCCTGGGAACCCCTCACGGAGGTCAAAAATGGCCATAAAAAAGGTGCCTCGGCGTGACTTCCGGACACCTTGGACGAGAGATCGCCAGTAGCAATTGACCGATGGGGATTGAGGAAAAGCGCCTCAATCCGGGTCAATTCGGTGGCAATCGCCTAACTCTTATTGCCTTCTCGGCTACTGGTTTGAATATAGAGAATCAGCAGGAACACTGCCGGCACTAACACAAACAGAATCGTGGCCACAAAGCCGAGATCGTTAACTTGCATACTACCCCACCTCTATCTAAATCTGAAAATTCAACATCATTAGAATATCATTATTGGCGCTAAGTACGATCCTGCCACGGTCTCCACTCATCCCATCGGTGCGCCAATCGGCATCCCCAGTGAATGGCCAATGACGCATCGTAGATAAACAATTGATTACGGCTTCGTCTTCACCGTCACCGGACCGTTCACCTGAGTTTGGCAAGCCAGCCGATAATTAGAGGGCTTCTTCTTCAGTTTTTGATTTTCCGCCTGGGTACGCTCGGAAAGATTTTCCATCCCTTCGACGATTTCCACAATGCAGGTACCGCATTGTCCGTAGCCCCCACAGTTCATCAACTTTCCGACAAACTTGTAGATTTCGATGCCATTTTCCATTGCTTTGAGCCGTAGGTTGGCACCATCAGCAACGACAATTTCCTTATTTTCGTTGACAAACTTGATATTAGGCATGAGTGTTTTCCTTCTCGTGGGCGATCGACACTGCCAGGGGCTGAGCGGTGTGCCGTAGAAACTGGCGAAACAGAGAGTTACCAACAAAGCGCAAAGTATTGAGCTTGCGATCGCGATCGCGCCTTTGGTGGCACTGGGAAAACGCGATCGCCATTGCTTCGACTAGAGTAACCTGCACTCCGATCGCCGCCTCAGTTCCCCCCGAGAGAAGCGATCGCCCCTCAATAACATTACCTTCCCCTCATTCTATGACGAAATATTAACAACTGTAAAGACCAGCTTCATCAAAATCCCCCAGCTTGCATCTCCATGCCTTCCCTCCAGTTGCTACACCCTGACGCACCCGCAAATCTGCCACCTCCCGCTCAACCCCCCCCCACCAACATCACTTACGGAACATCACTCAAAAACCCGCCATCGAGATTAGTAATCGCCCGCTCCATCGCCGCTAGCGCCCGATTGTAACGCACGATCGCCTGCAACCGATTATTCTGAGCGCGGGTCAATTCCGTTTCGGCATCGAGTACATCCGACTGAGTACCCACCCCCGCCGAAAACCGCAATCGAGCCAAGCGCAAACTTTCTTTCGCTTGCTCTACCGACACATTCGCCGTTTGAATATTCTCGAAATTCGATCGCAAATTAAAAAACGCCTGTTCCACCTGCAGCCGGATTTGATTGCGAAGCTGGGCAAACCGGGTTTCTGCAATCTCGATATTCTTTTCCTCCTGCGCCGCCCGCGCTCTCGCCGCTCCCCCATCGTACAAATTCCACTGCAACCGTCCGCCCAAAGCGTAGCCATCGGCTAAATTCCGTTCGTCGTCTAACACCTCAAGCACGTTATAGTTCGCAAACAAGCTCACTTGCGGACCGTTATTCGCCAGGGCCAACTCCCGCTGCTGCTCGCTGATTTCCCGTTGCACCAACAACTGTTCGAGTTCGGCGCGATTTTTCAACGCCAGCACAATGCTTTCTTCCAAAGACAGATTCCAAATCCCCTCGATTTCCACCTCTTCGGCGGCGGATAAATTCACCACCGGAGACACATTTAAAATCTCCGCCAACTCCCGCCGCCGAATCCGCTGCTGAGACCGCGCCTGGGTGAGGGCTTGTTCCGCATCTGCAAGCTGCACCCGCGCGCGCAGCACGTCAAAGCGCGTGCCCAACCCGGCCCGTTCTAACGCTTGAGCATCCTGCAAGCTCTGTTGCGCGCTCTCCACCGCCGACAGGTTGATGCGAACGCTATCATCGGCTTCTTGCAAGTTGTAATACGCATCGCGCACGTCCAAACGCAATTGTGCTGCCGTCTGCTCGAGTTGCAGCTCGTTCAACCGCACCTGGGCTTCTGCTACCCGAATTTGCGCCGGACGCCGACCGGAGGTGTAGAGATTATAGCTCAATTCCACCGTCCCATCGATCGCGGTACTGGTTTCATCTTGCTCGTTGGCATTATCCCCAAATTGCGCCCTAGCGCGCTCGTTTGACAGCTCCACGTTGGTGGTACTCGAAACGCTCGCGGTGGAGCGCAAATCCAAGTTGGGATAAAGTGTGGCGCGCGCTTCGCGCAAGGCGGCACGACTTTGCTCGAGGTTGAGCAATGCTTCTTGCAATTCCTGAGAGTTTCGCCCGGCGAGATCCAGGGCTTCTTCTAACGTCACCGGCTGGGTTCCGACAATTTCCACATCCGCCGGTTGGGTGGGAAACTCGAGGGGATTTGAACTGGGTGTCAAGTAGTCTGGCGGTTCTTCCCAGCGGCGGTTTCCCTGCGCTTGCAAGAATGGCTCCGACTCAGGAGTGGAGATGTGGTTTTCCCGGCGATCGCGTCTGATTGCGCCGGTGGGTTGTCTGTCTCCGGGGCTAGCTGGTGCTATTTCTCCGGGAGGTGCCACGGGGACGCTGTCGCCGCCTTCTAGGGGGACGCTTTCTGGGGATAGGGTTTCGGGAGATTGAGTTTTGGGGCGTTGGGGATCGGACTGGATCTGGGACAGACCCCCATCCATATCGCCCAAGGCGATGAGGGTTCCCACGCCCACAGCCATCAGATGACGAAACGTTCGCATAAGTTTTTGTTTTGATGTGCTCTTTAGGGACACTTGCAGGTTCGGGCAAACACTCTTAAGCAGAATAACGGATTGCATGAGTTTGAATCATCAACCAGAAGAATGAGTGCGATCGCGCGGTGCTTTGCGCCAATGAGTGCCCTGGGCGAGAGATTTCGGTCTGGGCCGTTACCAGAAACCCCCAGGGGGCGATCGCGCTGTTCGAGTCCGAGTAATGATTCATTCTCCTCGGAGTGTTTTCCCGTCTTGCTGAGCCACTGGGTTGCTTGTGGTGTCCCTTCTGAAAAGACCTGTATCCCTCCCCGGAAGTTGCTTCCTTGGCTACAGTTATCCCCTGAATCGGTAGATGCGATTTGTTAAACTAAGCAATTCCGTCACCAGAACTACTCGTCTTCAGAACCGGACTTGAGACTTTCACCTCATCCGGCTC
>NZ_JAYFEQ010000558.1:0-2408 GCF_055795085.1 Phormidium sp. CCY1219
GAAAAAAACTATTCCGATGAGCGGAATAGTTATTTATGCTTAGTCCAATTCCCGGGATGGGAAAAAACTATTCCGATGAGCGGAATAGTTATTTATGCTGTAGCGCCCTATCGGTGAAAAAAGCTGTGGCGATCGCGCCAGATTTATAAGATTTTCATATAAGTAAGGTAGAGAATTTTTCATTTCGGAGGTGCAAGCGCGGTAATGAATATTCGGCTACGTACCACATCAATCTGAGAAAGGCTATATTGACCCTCTAACAAGAATTTTAATAGCTTTTTGGCCGCTTTGACCTACATTAACAATACCTTGCCTTTTGGCTAATAAAATTAACGGAGAGTTAGTAAATAAGGGCAATTTGAAGCGTCCCCCTAAGATGGCAAACTGGTTTACTGGAGTTGAAGAATGGGCAAACATCCAAAAGCCTTCAAGGGGGTGGCAAAGCTCTTCAAGCGGCAAGAAGGGAAGTGCGCTTACTGTGGATTACACTTCAGGGAGGAAGATGTGTTTAAAATCGAGCATATCACCCTCAAATCAAAAGGTGGAAAGGGTGAGTACAAAAACCTCTAACTGCTACACAGAGATTGCCATGAGGAAAAGATTGCCAGAGATGTAAGTTTGAAAGGTATTCGTGACAAGAGACAGGTTATTGAGGAGACCTGTGAAAGGAAACTTTCAAGCAAGGCTGGCTTTGGAGACGAGGAGGGGAGGCGACTTCTGTGCGTAGTTTAACTTCACAGCGTCAGCAGAGGGCGGATCTGGAGGGGGAATGGGTGGGAGTGGGGTCAGATTTGGCTTTAGGTATTCATCGCCGATCGCCATCCCGGATTAAATTTTTAATCGGAAAATTGGAATTGACAAGGGTGGAGCAGGGGCAACGTCCCTTTTGCAAAAGACGTTGGCTGCATTCCACCCTTTGTTGGTAATGCTGTGTGGTAGGGATGCGCCCTGGTCTCGAACATCTCGCACCCTTACACGAGGCCCCAAGACATGCTATCTGATGCGGAAGACCAACCCCCGGTTCTCGCGGGTATTTGCATGGTTTCGGGGCGCGTTTCAATTGCGATCGCAGCGGTTGAAAGTTGGGGGTTAATCGATTTTAGAGCACACCGCGCAATCCTTAACAACCCACGATCGGCAATCGAGAATTTGTTTTCGCTGCCCTATTGCGGTCCAAAGACCATTTGCAGGATCATCGGTTCTCCATCATCTTGGTGATAGCGATCGGCCCACTGACGGATGATTTCATCCAACTCATCCATTGCTTGTTCCATCCGATGGGGGGGGATATCCAATTCTTCCAACAACCGCATGGTTTTCGGTTGTCGTTCTGCCCAATCCTTCATCAGACGGAAATAGCGTGCTGTATCCTCCACCATGACATAAGTCCGCTCGTGGTCATCCGCCGGGGAGTAAGAAGAGCGGGTCAGAGCGTAGAATGGCATACCCCAAGGGGAATTAATCCGGGTCACGGTTCCCGAGTAGATTAACCGACGCTTGATATGTTCCGCCAAAGCTTCGCTCAAGGGCATTCGCCGTTCTGGTGGAAAATCTTCCTGAGAGCGACCGTGGAGAAATTCGATCAGTTCCATGAACTGAAACGAATTGACCAATTGAGCGTCGGGTAGATGCGGGGGCAACTGACGTTCGATTTGGCGCTTCTCGTCACTGGTCAGATTATTACCTGGAATGCGCGGACGTCCCGGCATCCAGGGATACTGTTCCAACCAAACGTAGGGAAACTGGATCAGATAGCGAGGCTCTTGCGAACCGAGCATCTTGAGCAACTTGCCTTCCGTCAGCGCTTCTCTGACTTCTTCGACAATTGCCTTCACCCGCTTTGGTTCGATGTGATGCAGATGACCTGTCATTCGCAGGTTTTCGCCCTGTTCCAGATAGGTCATGTAAATGGCGCATTTAGCTGCTGTTGCCGCTGCATCCAGAAATGCCCCATGTCGGTGTCCGCTTGTCCTCATGGCACTGAAGGCCAGATATAGCATGATCTGATCCATTGCGCTGGGGCTTAGGCTTTTGATCAGATCTAAGTCGTTGCTCATCACATTCCTCAATTACGGATAGGTCAAGGTAGTTGCACCCTTCTCCGTTTATTGTTGTCCATGATGGTTGCAACTCATCCGGCGATTTATTTGCCGGTAGTGGCTTGCATAGCAGCAGCCAGACTCGCAACCGCCGCTCCTCCCCTTCGGGAGAATTGGTTTATTGGTGGATAAAAGTAGCTTACCGCATCGGCAAAGGTCAAGGCATTCCCTCGGTTTCCTTTCGGGAGTTGCAGACACAAGCGCGTCCAGTGCTTGCCTTTAGCGATCGCCGTCATGGCTACCAAACTTAGATAAGTCTGGTCTTCTGGTCAGGTGAGCTTGGGAAAATAAAGTCTTACCAAGCCCCTC
>NZ_JAYFEQ010000559.1:0-318 GCF_055795085.1 Phormidium sp. CCY1219
AAAGATGTCCCCACATTACTCACGCAGGTAAGCCAGTTATTCAAGCCCGGGTCAATGCCTAAAACATTACCCCTATCAACATCTGATTTTACGGGTTCAGTTTTATAGACTAATTCCAAATAGAAAGCACCGTTTATTGGCAATATTCGATACTCTCGAATTTATTGGGAATTTAAGTTGGACGGCATTGGCAGATAGAAACTATCGATTCCAAACCAAGTTTTAACCAGTTTTCAAGCGCGGAAACCGCAAACCTGCTTCTTTCAGTTTGACCGCTTGTTTTGGATAGGTGACAAGGTTCAATCCGGGCTTTCTATA
>NZ_JAYFEQ010000560.1:0-3349 GCF_055795085.1 Phormidium sp. CCY1219
CTGCCATCAAACCCATTCCAGCCAAAATTAATCTCCCCAGTAAAGTTTTCCCCTGGCGTAAAGACTAATTTGGCTAATTCTGCCACGTCAATTTCTTGGTTTAATTCGATGAGTTGACCATTAAGTTTCAGAGTGCCATTTTCCGGGAGAGCGGTGATTTTGATTTTCTGTAGTTCGTCTGACTCGGTATCGGTAAATTGACTGATAAAATCTGTGGGAGAAAACGGCAGGGAAGTGTTTTGCTTTCCCGACTTACTCAGATTGGCGATCGCCGGCGGGTCATTGACCGGATTGAGGTTGACCTCAACCGTTCCACTATCAACGCCATACTCATTGCCATCAAATCCATTCCAACTCCAACTAATTTCACCAGAAAAGTTTTCCTGGGGGACAAACACCAAATCGCCGATATCGGCCATCTCAATTTCTTGCAGGTTTTCCACTGGCTGGCCATTGAGCTTTAGGGTACCATTGGTAGGCAGAGAGGTAATTTTAATTTTGCTCAGGTCGTGGTTATCTTCATCGGTAAATTGGCCGAGAAAATCAGTGGAGGAAAACCCAATTGCCACATCTTCGGTGCCCGACTTGAGGACTTGGCCAATTTCCGGGGGAGTATTGACCAGAACCGTGGCGATCGCGTTGGTATCGGTACCGTTGTTATTGCTTTTGTCCGGGTCGAATGTCGTCGCCGTGGCCAAAATTGCATTCGTTAACGTGCCCGCAGTGGGCGGGGCCGTTCCCGTGATGGTATAGGCGATCGATTCCCCATTTTCCAACAGCGGAATACTCGGCCAAGAAACGATGCCGGTTTGCGGATTATAGGTTCCCCCATCACTGGCACTTATCCAATTGAAATCCGTGGGAAGCGGATCGAAAATAATTACATTTTCCGCCGGATCCGGTCCGTTATTCGTTACCTCAATAGTGTAGGTAATTTCCCCATTGGGCAGTACGGTTAAAGGTGCCTTTTTTGTCGCCAACACATCCGCCTGTTTTGTAGGCGGTTCTACGGTTTTCACCACCAAATTGCGGATTTCGTGGATATTGGTATAAGCCCCGGTCGAACCGCCAAACCCAAATTTAAACGTGTCCGGAATCGGTCCGTTGGGTTTGATATCTCCATCCTCTAAATCATCAAAATCCCCATCGCCATTCGCATCCCGTCCGTTAACGACATCAAAAGGAGGGATGACTTCTTCCCCCTCATCGTTACAATCTCCATCGTTATTAAAATCAATGCAAATCGAGAGAAACCCCTCTTGAGTTAAGATGATTTTTGCCGTGAGTTTCGCATTTTCGCGATTGGTTTCATTGGGAAATGAGAAAGAATTGTCCAAGGATTCTGTCCCGGTTAAGTAAGGATAATCCGTGGTGATATCTCCCGCGCTTCCGTTACCGCGACCGCGAATCGCCACCGCATTGGATCGCAGGTTAGGCCAGCCCCCCACGCGACCTTCTCCCGCCCGAGAAAAATTGCCAAATGAATCGAATCCGATGCCGAGATATCCGCCTTCAATCCCGTTGACGGTTTGATTGGTTTGGTTTCTTTGCGCGTAGCCGAGAGAGCCACCAAATCCCCCCGCGACTGTGGGAGATTCGTTCCCATCAATTAGAAATAAACTAAACCCATCTGCTCCGGTATCGTGGCTGCTATCATAGGCAAACATTTCAAAGCTAATTTCCAGTCCCGCATCCGCCGGAACCGGATTGTTGTAAATCACAAAAGTGGCTTGGTTTTTGATGTTTGAAGTTAAGCGCAGCGCTCCTTCACCGGGTTGGTCGAGGGGCATGTCTAAACTTGGAATAACCCCAGCGCCAATTCCAGCCGTTAAAACGGGAGTGGCCGAAGTTTCATTACCGGTGCCATAAATCCAAGGCCCGACTACGGCGCCTTCGGTGAAGGTTTCTTGAATTAAACTGGAAAAAACAAACGGATAGATTTGTAATACCTCTAGCTCAAAGGCTAAGGCCGATTTTAGAGTCGATTGGCTTGGGTAAAATCGGCTTGTATTTCTCTCGGGCGGCCTTTTTTTGGCTCGGTTAATCCTTCTAGAATAATGAGGATTGTCTGGTATTGTCGCAATCGGTAATTGCCAATTTCCGCCTTTCGCCGCGCTTCCAACTAAACTATCGGAGGCGGCAATATTTAATCCGGTTAATTGACTCAGTTGGGAGAGGAATTCAGCACCGATTTTCCCGGCGGCTACATGACATGCATAAAGCAGCAGCGAGGGGGAAGAATGGGGAGGGGAAAAAGCATTTTTCCACTGTTGCAAGCGAGGGGCATACTGTGCGAGGCTGTGTGAATTGAGTTCGCGGTTTCCCAGGTGCAAGCTGCCCGGTTTGCCATGACAAACTACATGGATGCTCTGGATGTGAGTGCGATGTTGTAGCACGCGATGGATTTGTGCCACGCCATCGCGGCGATCGTCTAGGACGATCGCTTCATATCCCGGTTTTACCCCACGGACCAGGGTGGCGCAATCTTGAAGTTGCGGGTCGATAAACACCAGGTGAGCGATCGCGCCTAAGTTTTTGCCTTTCCCTCCTGGGGCGATCGCCCCCATTGCGGATAGGGTATCTCCCGGGGGCAAATCCTCCGGGTCCGACAGCGGAGGGATAACGCCGTCGGATTGAGATTGAGTCGAATTTAAGATGCAACCGTTCATAATTTCTCCAAGGGCAACACTATTGCAGGTGAGAATATTTACTCGCTCGGAAGTGCCCTTGGCGATCGCGCGATCGCGATGCCTTGTAACAAACTCAATTAAATCAAGCACCCCGATGACGAGTGGATAGTTTCCACTGACTTCTCACCATCACGACAGAACAGCAATGCACCCTGATGAACCCATCGATGGCGGTAAATTCTCGGAACTCTCTGGAGATACCGTAGAATCACTCGAATCAGTTTCAACTGACTGCCACTATCCGTAATTATACGGTACTTTTCGGCGTTCTGTGTCCGGTTTTTGGGTGATTTTTTCGCACTCAACCTGCGATCGCGATCGCATCTGTCGGTGACTTACCGCTTAAAATCCTTTCCTGGTAAATATTTCAGCGATTGCTGAATTGCACCCGCTTTGGGTAAAACCACTCAGGGCTATCACCCCCCACCGGGCATTTTCCCTGGGGTAAACCCGGAAAACTTAATTATGTTTTAATCTTTCGGCGGTTTTTCGCCCCTGTGTTCTGCCCCAATCCCCGCCCGGGTACGCGAGGGTATTTTTGCGGTAAAATAAAAGATTACACGCTTAAACAAACCACGACTGAGCTGTCAGCACCCCGCTCTAAAGAGACGGGGCTTCTAGCCCCTGACTTTAGGTAGCTGACCAGCCTAAGCCCTACG
>NZ_JAYFEQ010000561.1:0-2268 GCF_055795085.1 Phormidium sp. CCY1219
TAGGCTGGTCAGGTGGTTAGAAGTACAAGCCCCTGGCTTTAGACATGGGGTTGGTTTCTACGGAGTCCCTGACGGGGTATTATTCCTCCAGGGCAGCGGCTTCAGCTTCTTCCACCGATCGCAAACAGTCCATAAAGGCGCGCGCCTCGGGGTGTTGCGATCGGATAAATTCTCCTCGCGTCCCCAACTCCACCATTTTGCCATCATCCATCAACCCAATGCGCGAAGCAAGCAAGAAGGCTTCCTGAATGTCGTGGGTGACGAACACCACCGTTTTCCCAAGCTGCTGCTGCAACCGCCGAAACTCCTGTTGCAGTTCCACTCGGGTAATCGGATCGAGGGCCCCAAAGGGTTCGTCCATCAACATCACCGGGGGGTCGGCGGCGAGTGCCCGGGCAACCCCCACCCGCTGACGCTGACCCCCAGAGAGCTGACGGGGGTAGCGTTTGGCGAAATACTGCGGATCGAGTCCCACCAATTCCAGGAGTTCGCTGACTCGTTGGTGAATGCGATCGCTATCCCACCCCAACAACGAGGGTACGATCCCCACATTGCGCTCGATCGTAAAATGCGGAAACAAGCCATAGGCTTGAATCACATATCCGATTTTCCGGCGCAACTCAATCGCATCCCACCGCGTGGTAGGTTTTCCTTCCACCAGCACTTCCCCAGTGGTGGGGACGTACAGGTGATTGATTAACTTCATGGTGGTGGTTTTGCCGCTACCGCTGCGTCCCAGCAGTACCAAAGCTTCTCCCCGGCGGACTTTGAAGTTCAAATTAGAAACTAGGTTTCGCCGCTGTATTCGGTAGGAAACGTCGAGAAACTCGACAGCGTATTCGTTTTCGGATGACATCAATTATTTTTTGAACTCATACACAGCCAACAAGCCGTGGGACGCGCCCAAGCCCTGCTGTAAGTTCCATTCTACCTCCCTGAGCAAATAGGCCAGTTGCGGTTCCACTAAATTGGCGCGCGGATCGTCTATCCGCAAAGAAGGTGCCATTCTCACCGCTAGGCGAATGGTGCGGATGGCATCTTGTACCACCGGCGGATACCCTGCAAGTGGCTCGAGTTCTAATTTTTGCGGCGTGCGCCAGCGATCGAGTGCTTCGATGCAAGCGTACACTACCGCATTCCACGAATTTTGCAGGTTGTCGAAAAACCGATTCAAATGCGGGTGGTTCGGTTGGGGGTGGTACTCGAAAATCAACTGCGAGAGATCGGTGCGACAGTTGATTTGGTGCAGGGAGTTCACCGCCGCCCGGATCGGTGGCGCTTCCGGATTGAATTCTCGAGTGTTCATGTGCCGACCCACTAAAATGGAGCGATCGCACAGTCGCCGTCTGATAACTTTGGCTCCTTTGTCGGCGGCAATCTCCGTAATAAACCGATCGAATTCGGCTCCTCCCCAAAAGCGAATCGGAAACCGTTCTACTTCAATCTCCCCTTTGGCATCGGGCGGATAAATATACGACATGGAATAGGTATTCATCTTGCTCCCATTGTCGTTCGGGTTGCCCCAATATCCCGGCCACTCGTAGGAAAATCGCCCCAGCATATCGGCAACAAAAATGCCGCGATCTTCGATATGCTTGCAAATCTCTCCCACTAATTTTCCGAGGGCTTCATCGTTCAGGTGGGACAGCGCCCCGTAGGAGGAAAAGTAAACGTCATAGGGGGGTTCTCCCATCTCGATGGGCAGTCCTTCGCTGAGATCGGCTACCTCAAAACTGGCCTGCGATCGCTTCTCATGCAGGCTTTTGGCTTTCTCGATCATCGCCGGACTGATGTCTACCCCTTTGTAGTGGCTGATGTCGCGATAATCCAATACCTTTTCTAGCTCGGAATCTAGATTTCTCGCTCTTTGAGGCAAACTGGTCAAAATCCCCAGTCCTTCTCCCGCACCACATCCTAGGTCCATGACCCGAATTCCGCTGCTTGACTCGCGCTGACGCTCGACCACTGGCGCGAGAAACTGGCTCATTACCGTGCGGTTAAATCGATCTTCCCAGTAGCGCCGCACGTTATCGTGTTTTCCAAATAAACCGGGAGAATCGCTGTCATAAGCACCGATGGCGACAGCTTTGGCGTAGTTTTTCAGTACGTCTAGTTGTTTCATCGAAAATTAGGGGTTGGTAAGGGGGGCGAATGGAAACCTCTGTCATTTATGTATGGGGAGGAATTCGCCCCCCCCTTACATAAACAGCAGTCCGACAGGACTTCCTTTTTTTAGAAAGTACAAGGCTCCATTTCCCGGTGTACGAC
>NZ_JAYFEQ010000562.1:0-201 GCF_055795085.1 Phormidium sp. CCY1219
GGGGAAACAACCCGGTGTTCCAACGAGAGTATCGAAGCTCTTGAAGAGACAAAAAGGGAAGTGTAACCACTGCGGACTTTATTTCAAGGAAGAAGACACTATGGAAGTAGACCACATCATCCCGGAAACCCTAGGTGGAAAGGATGAATACAAAAACCTCCAACTTCTTCATAGACATTGCCACGATGTAAAGACTGCCAC
>NZ_JAYFEQ010000563.1:0-268 GCF_055795085.1 Phormidium sp. CCY1219
CCCGATTTGAGGCAGACTCATACGGATTTAGGCCAGGAAGGTCAGCGCATGATGCGATTGATGCCATATTCAAGAAGGTTCATAAGAAACCTAACTGGGTATTAGATGCAGATATTGCAAAATGTTTTGACCAAATTAACCATGATTACCTACTGTCCAAACTAGATTGTCCATCCGTGTTCAAACGGAAAATTAAACAATGGCTTAAAGCCGGAGTTCTGGACAATGGCGTATTTGAGGCAACAGAGTCAGGCACTCCACAGGGTGG
>NZ_JAYFEQ010000564.1:0-38001 GCF_055795085.1 Phormidium sp. CCY1219
GGGCGATTAAAATCGCGCCTAGGCGAGCAAAGTCCGCCTGCGCGGAGTATTTTTTGAGCATTATTCCGTGGGATATAATATCAGTCGTCTTTAGACGACTTCAGCTATGAGGCGGGGACTTTTAGTCCCCGTCTCCCCCACAATTTTACCGGAGAACGAACCGCCTTAAACAGAAATTAGGAAATCAGTTCGCCGATCGCATCCATGATGCGATGCACTTGTTTTTCCCACGTCCAATTTTGCATAAAATCGGCGGCGGTTTTGCCGCGTTTTTCCGCATCGGGGCGATTTTGGTAGATAAATTCCAGAGTTTCCACCACTTCCTCAATCTGAGATTCGCCCCATCCATCTACGCCGGAAAAATGGCGGGTGGGTTGCACGGAGGTTTGCGATCGCAATGGATAGCAGCGCTCATCGCCTATTAAATCTAAATGCCCGGTATTCGCCGATAAAATTGTCGGAATTCCACAAGCCATACTTTCCATTGCCACCAAATTCGTTCCGCCTTCGCAGCGGTTGGTAAATAGGGCCACATCCGCTTCTCGGAGGATTTGACCCACGAGATAATTGGGAATTGCACCTAACTCGATAAACGAGTCAGCATTCAATCCATTGGCGATTAACCATTCGCCGATTTTCAACTGGCGATCGCGACCCATTTGTGGCAATCCCACCACATTACCGGTGCGGTCCATGCCCAGCATAAATTGCGGCCAAAAATTGTGCCATGCGGGAATTAATAAAGCCTCTGGGTGGCGGGATTGAAAGGCTTTAAACGCGGCGACAACAATATCTTGCCCCTTGCGATATTCCAGTTTGCCGCCGCTAAAAATCACAAAGCGATCGCCGAATAAATTGGATTTCGGTGCGGGATGAAAAATTGTCGGGTCGATGCCTTGGGGAATGGCCCGCACTCGTGGGATGTCATTGGCTTTTAACACCTCAGCATTCCAATTAGAACCCGCAATAATCAGCTCGTATTCTAACGCTTTGGCGCGTTTTTCGGCGGGGATATTCGTATCTTCAAAAAAGATAACGCCAATATTGTGTTTGCCGCCAATTTGTTGTTGGGTCGCGACGCTGACGAAGTTATTCCCCAAAGCGTGCAACACGGGAAAATCGCACCAAATGGGTTTGCCCGGTTGTTGGGCGAGTCGCTGTTGCAGGGTGTGATAGCGCGCCAGAACCGGTTGCAAGCGCGATCGCTGCAGGGGATTGACTAACCCAGACACATCGGGGGGCATGAGTAACATGGGCTGAAATCGGCCATTGTGCTGCAATTGCAAAGCGAGATTGGTGCCGAAAATGCCCCAGCCGGTCATTTGATTCAAGGGCCAAGAAATGCCAATCCGAATCGGTTTGGGGGCGGATTTGGCGGGTTGCAGGGGTTGGGAGGTCATGGGAGAAGGGGGTGAAGTGGGAGTAAGCGTTGGGGGCGGGGAAGGCGGTGAAAACGGGCGCTGTGCAGATAATGCGCGCACTACGCGATCGAACGGGTCTTGCCAATCTCCGGGCTGAGGTTGGCGGAATAAACGCATGGTGGGATACCAGGGGGAATCTTCGCGATCGCGCATCCACCGCCAGTCGGGCGCAAAGGGCAACAGCACCCACACCGGCTTGCCCAGCGCCCCCGCCAGATGTGCCACCGATGTATCCACGGTGATGACTAAATCCAATTCGCCGATAATGGCCGCCGTATCGGCAAAATCTTCGATTTGAGGCGCGCAATCTCGCACGAGGGGAGAAGGGCGACGAGAGGCGGGATTCGCCGGATCCCGGGGGGCGGCTAACCGGGCAAAATCCTCGAAGCTGGGCACTTTCAAGCGCAGATTGTCCCGCATCACGCGAATCTGCTGGCGCGCTTCTAATTCGGTGAGTTCTCCCACGCGCTCTCCTTTTTGCAAACTGTAGAGCGACAGGTTGGGAAGATTGGTGAGCGTGAGAAACTGTTCTAACCCGCAGGCGCGATCGCGCTGATTGCCATACCGGGGACTTCCGGCCCAGACGATGCCGATTTTGTAGTGAGTATCCTCCCGAATCGCCGTTAAATCCAGGGCGGGGCGGGGCGGGGGGGCGGATAGGTAGGGAACTTCAGCGGGAATGCTGGTTAAGGTGGTGCGGAAAATGCGCGGTAAGCTCATCAGAGGCGCATGAAACTCAAACGGCGGTAACGGTTCCCCGGTGGGAATCGCGCGATCGATACCCGCCACGGTTTCAAACAACCGCACTAATTCAGGCGGACATTGTACTATCACTCGTCCCCCGCGTTGGGCGACTAAGGGAACGTAGCGAATAAATTGAATGCTGTCGCCAAACCCCAGTTCGCAATGCAGCAAAATCCCGCGCCCGGATAGTTCCGATCCGTCCCACAGGGGAACGTCAAAGCGTTGGGAGTCATTATCTTTACGTTTTCTGCGCCATTCATATTCGGCAAATCCGCGCGCATAATCCCCGATCGCTAGCAATGCAAATCCGAGATTGGTATGGCTATCCGCATCCTGGGGATTCAGCGCCAGCACTCGTTCGTATTGCCCGATCGCTGGTTCGATTTTATTGCATTCGAGCAGGGTATTGGCTAAATTATAACAGGCATTGGTATAGTTTGGCTGTCGGGCGATCGCCTGTCGATAGTGAGCGATCGCCTCCTCTATTTTTCCCTGCTTTTTCAACAAATTGCCCAAGTTATAATAGGCGGCGGCGCAGTGCGGTTGCTGGGCAATAGTTTGCCGCAGAGTAGCCATTTCTGACTCGAGAGCTTTATGGCGATTTGCCACAAATTCTGCCACGTTTTCCTGCAGTGCTGTGCCGACGCGGCGGAATAATTCTGCCCAATTCCCCGGTTGGCTTTGGCGGAATACCCGCACGGTGGGATACCAGGGATTGTCTTCGCGGTCGAGCAACCAGCGCCAATCGGGAGAAAAGGCAAGCAATACCCAAACTGGCTTGCCCATTGCGGCGGCAAGGTGCGCTACGGATGTGTCTACAGTGATGACTAAATCCAACTGGGCGATTGCGGCAGCCGTATCGGCAAAATCATGCAAATTTGGCGCTAAATCGCAAATCTTCAAGGGTTCGCTATGTTGGCTGAGTTGGCGATCGCCTTTTTGCAAACTGTAGAACCGAATGCCGGGAATTCCTAACAGGGGTTTGAAGTATTCCACCGCACAAGAACGCTTGGCATCGTTGGTATGTTCTGGAGAACCGGCCCAGACGAGACCTACTTTAAAGCGATCGCTCTTCAAACTCTCGGGAAATGATTGATTTGGCGCTTGCAAATACGGAATATCGGCGGGAATGGTTTCCAATGTAGTGCCGAAAATATGCGGCAAACTCATTAACGGTGCCCAGGTATCAAATTCGGGCAAAGGTGCATCCACATCCATCACTTCATCAATGCCCGCTGCATTTTCCAATAAGCGGATTAATTGCTTCGGAATACGAAGGATAACTCGCCCCGCAAGTTGAGCCACAAATGGCGCGTAGCGGATAAATTGTAGGGTATCCCCAAATCCTTGTTCCGCATGGAGTAAAATCGTTTTGCCCTGCAAATCCGACCCATCCCAAATCGGGGCCTTCACCGGCAGGGGCGACAGACTCGGAATCCGCCAGCGCCATTCGTATTCGGCAAACCCGGCGCGCAAGTCTCCCGCTAATAGTAACCCTAACGCAAGATTGAGGTGGGCGTCGGGAAATTCCGGGTTTTCTGCTAGGGCATCTTGGTAACTGGCGATCGCCTCCTCAATGCGGCATTGATCGTGTAACAAATTGCCGCGATTCACTCGCGCTTCTATATAGGTCGGATCCAAGGCTATGGCGCGATCGAACTGCGCTAAAGCCTCGTCAAATCTGCCAATTTTTGACAGAATATTGCCCAAATTGTTGCGACATAACAGGTAATTCGGGTTCAGTTCTAGCGCCCGCTGCATACTGGCAATGGCGGCGGCGGTTTCTCCTTTGTCTTCTAGGGCATTTCCTAAATTATAATGGCTTTGCACGTGGGTGGGGTCGAGGGCAATAACTTTTTTGTAGCTGGCGATCGCTTCGTCAATTTTGCCTTCATCATACAAGGCATTTCCTAAGTTATAATGCGCCGGAATGCAGTGGGGAATCAGGGCGATCGCTTGCTGCAAATAGGCGATCGCTTCGTCGGGTTTGCCCAGGCTTCGCAATGCCGCCCCGAGGTTGATATAGGCGGAAATTTGCTCTTCGCTGGCCTTTCCGGACTGGGAAATGGCGGCGATCGCCTGTTTGTAGTACACCACGGCGGTGTCTAATTTGCCTTGCTGATGGGCGATATTTCCTAACAGTTGCCATGCGCGATCGGCCAGGGGTTCTTGCTGCACGATTTCGCGGCAAAGCTGTTCGGTTTCGGCGTAATTTTCGGCGGCATACTCGGCGCTAGCTTGATGGAGTTGCTGTTGGATTGGAGGAGCGAAATTCATCGGCAATTGAGGGATAGAAACGGGCAATCTTTTTGGTTCGCTAAGGCGGCGTTTTAAGGCGGCAGAAATGCGCTGGAATACGCCGGGCCAGTCGCCGCGCTGGGTTTGGCGGAAAATTCGCAGGGTGGGATACCAGGGGGAATCTTCGCGATCGCGCATCCAGCGCCAATCTGGGGCAAAGGCAAGCAGCAGCCAAATCGGTTTGCCTAATGCCCCTGCCACATGGGCGACTGAGGTATCTGGACTAATGACTAAATCTAATTGGGCGATCGCTGCCGCCGTATCGGCAAAATCATTAAACTGCGGCGCGCAATCCACAATTTTTCCGCTGTTTAATGCCTGGGGATAATGGCTCAATTCGTCTTGCCCTTTTTGCAGGCTGTAAAATTGAATGCCGGGAATTTCTAGCAGGCTAAAGACATAGGAAAAGGGCACCGATCGCGTGCGATCGTTCGGATGCTTGGGATTCCCGGACCAGACGATGCCTACTTTTAAGTGAGAGGTGTCGCTTGGGGCGGGGAGGGAATCGGTATTCTGAGTGGGTGGCGCGAGATAGGGAATGTCGGCGGGAATGCTCTCTAGGGTAGTCCCCAGCAGGCGGGGCAAACTCATCAGCGGGGCCCAAACATCAAAGTGCCCCAACTGACTGAGAGAGGCGCTCACTTTATCGATACCTTGCAAAGTTTGGCAAAATCGTTCCAGGGGTTTGGGGACGCGAACCACCACGCGGCGGGCGTATTGGGCGACTAAGGGGGCATAGCGGATAAATTGAATGATATCGCCAAATCCTTGTTCGCTGTGCAGCAAAATCGTTTTGCCTTGCAGGTTAGAGCCATCCCACAGGGGCGCGGGAATGTCCGGCATGTCGGGACCGACACTCACGCGCCAGCGCCATTCGTATTCGATAAATCCGGGTGTGAGGAAGCCGGCAAGCAGCAAGGCAACTCCGAGGTTGTTGTGCGCTTCCGGATACTCGGGGTACAGGCGCAAGGCGGTTCGGTAGCTGGCGATCGCGGCTTCCAGGTCTCCCAGTGCTTGCTGCGCTAAGCCGAGGTTATTGTAGGCTTTGGCAAAATTGGGGTTGAGATTTATCGCCTGGGTTAAATAGGCGATCGCTTCTTCCGGGCGATCGCATTCTTGCAGCAGCATTCCCAAGTTATTATACGCATTCAGATGTTCCGGTTCCCGGGCGATAACTTCGTGATAGTGGGGGATTGCCGCTGACTGGCGACCCGCTTCCCATAGGGCATTGGCTAAGTTATAATGCAGCGCCGCCCGTTCTTCTGGGTAAGCCGCGATCGCGGTTTCGTAGCAGGCGATCGCTTCCTCGAATTCCCCGCGTTCCTTCAGCGCCATGCCCAAGTTATTCAGCACCATCGGATGATGCGGCTGTTGCTGCAAAATCCGCCGATACCCTTGCATTGCCTCGGCTAACCGCCCCGCCCGATGATGTTCGATCGCTCGCTCGATTTCAGCGGCGATCGCTGCTTCCGGGTTCGTTTGTCTCTCGATGTTTGACGCCATAAGTGCTTGTGTTTTCTCGGGTTTTCGCGTTTCTTGAGTGACAGTTCGCTCTTGCCCATTGGCTAAGGCTATTTTAATCCGTTCCATCGCACTTTGCCAATCCCCAGGTCGGCTTTGGCGAAACAGCCGTAGGGTCGGATACCACGGGCTGTCCTCTCGGTGCAGCATCCAGCGCCAATCTGGGGCAAAGGGCAGCACTACCCATACCGACAAGCCCATCCCCCCGCCTAAGTGCGCCACAGCCGTGTCTACACTGATGACTAACTCCAGTTCGTTTATCAATGCAGCCGTATCCCGAAAGGTATGAAGCTGGCCGCTTAAATCCTTTATCCGCTCTTCGCCGTAGCGTTTTCTGGCTTTTTTGATTAACGTTTTGTCTGCAACTGGAATTTCTTTTTGTAGCACATAAAGAGTAATGCCGGAAATCTCTAGCAGTTGCAAAAATGCCCCTAGGGGACAGGAGCGTTTGCCAGCAGTGGGATTTTGGGAATTGGCAGCCCACACAATGCCGATTTTTCGCGGATGTGCGAGGGGCGCGGGGGGCAGGGATGCCCGGTGGGTGAGGGGAATATAAGGAACGGTTGCCGGAATTGTCTCCAGCGTGGTGCCGAAAATGTGCGGCAAGCTCATCAAGGGGGCATGAAGGTCAAACTCGGGCAAGGGGGAATGGCGGGCGATCGCGCCCTCGATGCCCGGGAGATGTTGTAACAGGGAGACCAAGGGCGGGTGACATTCCAGTATCACCCGCCCGCCTCTTTGTGCCACCAAGGGAACATAGCGGATGAATTGCAGGGTGTCTCCCAATCCCTGTTCCGCATGTAGCACAATTCTCCGCCCTGCCAAGTCGGATCCGTCCCACTGGGGTTGTGAGAAGGGGCGGGGTTGGCGATCGCGCAGGTGCCAGCGCCACTCGTATTCCGCAAACCCGCGCACATAGTCGCCGGAGAGCAACAGGGAGAGGGCGCGATTCCAGTGGGAGGACACCGATTCGGGATCTAGGGCGATGGCGTTGTCGTAGGCGGCGATCGCTTCCCGCAAGTCGCCGCGATCGTGCAGGGCAATTGCCAAGTTATAGTAAGTGTTGGGGTCTTCTGGGGTCAGGGCGATCGCTTTCCGGTAGTGGGCGATCGCTTCGTCGAGATTGCCGCTGTCTTTTAGGGCATTTCCCAAGTTGGTGTGAATTTCTACATCCCGGGGCATTTGCCCCAGGGCCTCCCGGTAGTGGGCGATCGCCTGGGCGTAGTCTTTGCGCTCTTGCAGCAGGTTCGCTAGGTTATAGTGGGCGTTGGCATACTCGGGCTTTTTGGCAATGGCTTCGCGGTAGTGGGCGATCGCGCGCTCGATTTGCCCCGCTTGCTTTAGGGTGTTGGCAAAATTATAGTGAAGTTCCGGCAGGTGCGGGTGAAACTGCACCGCCTCTTCATACCGCGCGATCGCCTGCTCGTGGTTTCCCCGACTTGCCGCAATCGACGCCAACCAGTACAGCGCCTCTAAATTCTCCCGTTGCTGTTGCAAGATTTCCCCACAGGTCTTTTCTGCCTCCTCTAAGGATGCGCTTTCATACTGCTGGCGGGCTTTTTCCAGCAAGGGAAGCAGGCGATCGGCAGCGGTGAATTTTGGACGTTTTTGTGCAACCATTTCCGAAAAGTGTCACGAGAGAACCTAGGGAATTAGTTTACCAAGATTTACCCAAAATTTTCCAACTCCCTCCTCATCCGCCTCCCCTGCCCCCTGACCTCCATCGGCACCACCTCCACCGCGCGATCGCCGATATTATATCTCAGCTTCTCACAATTAAGTCTCACAAATGAAGGCTTCTCACGCACAAATGACGCTTGCGAAACTGGCGCAACTTCAAGCTTTTTTTCCCGAATTCCGGACACAGCCCAGTAAATCTTAACAGAATATTCTCTAATGGCTGAAATTAACATGAGCGACACCACCAGTGGTCAATTCTACCGCGCGATCGCCAATTGGAGCGGACGTTTAATTTTACCCGCTCCCACTGAAAGACGGGGAGACGGCGGCGTATTCGTGGAAGTGGAAAATACCCCCACCGCCTACCGCCACCTGAAAGGCAAAACCTTGTGGGTTCGATGGCACCTCGCCTCCATGCACCAAATCTGGCTCCAGCGCGCCCTCACCGATATCCAGTTCGATCGCATGACTCGTGAGAGCATGGCGAATCACAACCTGCACCCGACGCGCTTAGATGGCTGGTCTAATGTGAGTCCGTTAGAATCCCTCGCCGGTGCCCGCCTCGCCGACGACGTACAGGTAGAACTGGATGTGTTAAGTGTGGAACCAAACGGAGACTCCTGGGCGTTAAACATTGGCGACGAACCGATCCAAATTGTCGGCGTGCAAAAAGCCCTGGTGCAGTTTGTCGAACCGACGGGAGACAAGCACTATCTCGCGCAACACTATCATCCCCGCACGGGAAAATTTGACGGGCCGAGCGAAATTCTCGCCTTTCCCGATGCGGGAACTCTTCATCCGGGACACCAAGTAGAACAAAGTTCGATCGCTAACATCGAAAACTCGCCGTTAAATGCCTCTGGCTGGTACGTTTACGGGGAACGCGGCGCGAACGATACATTTAACGTGCAAGCCCTCGAACCGGTGGAAGCCCTCCAACTGTCTCCCACCAAAATGCTCAGCGGGCGGGAAGAAACTCGCCATTATTTTGTGAGTGCTAAATGGCAGCACATCCCCTTGCACCGGGTGGAACGCATCCTGATCGATAACAACGGTCCGCTGATGCTTCCCTTTGGGCGATCGCCCGAAATAATGGAAAAGCGCACCCGGGAACTGTGGTATAAAAATGATGTGGCGTTAGTGGTTCATACCTTTGGTTGGCGCGGCGGCGAAAAAGGCGACCCGGCTATCTTTGGATTGGTTCCAGGACATTTTTCGTTCGGGTTTGCGCGCGTTGTCAAAGATGAATTTAACGGCGAATTGCGCTTCGATTTAGTTTACCGCCAAGTGTACGGGCACAACCGCGAAGGTGTGATTGCTGGGGCGCAGCGCTGGCACGCTTATATGGGCAGTCTCGCACGTGGGTGGATGTACACCTTGCCCGTCTCCGACGTGACGATTCGCATTCCCGAACTCACAATGCCCTATTACTTCGGCGATCGCTCCTTCGACCCCCTACAACCCATCCAACAAGAACTCGCCCTGATGGCGGCGCGATACCGCACCGGTCCGGGTAATGGCGCTTCCGTGGTCACTCCCTCCACCTCCTGCGTCAAAGATTCCAGTCAAGCCCTGTTTTCCGCTATCCGCCGACTCAAAGAAGATGTGCTAAGCGATGCACAGATTAAACGGGAATTGGAAAAAAGCCCGAAGAATTTTCACACCCAGCGCTTCCACCGAATGGTATCCCTCCTGGAAGAAGTGGAATCTTCCCTGCTGATTCCGTTAGGATACGTGCCGAAAAATTGGCGCGGCGATAACGAAGAAGTTGCCATTTATCGCCGCGAGGCTTACTCTAATACCGGCGGGGCAATTCTCGAGGCGTTAAAAGCCTGGAAAACCATGCTTCCCCGGCGCGCAGAAATCGAATTGTTGCGGATTTTGATGCAATATGGCGCAACTATGTTTGATTTTAAATCTGCCAACATCGGCGGAGAAATCCCCGGCATCGAACCCGATCCACCTGGGGTAATTTTATAAGGAAAAAATGCCCGCACCCCCAGGTGGGGTTAAATTCAAACCAAGCCCGCCTAAGCGGGCTATTTTTATTGATAATTTTCCCAAGCCAATATCATTTTTTCTCTTATTTATCTCCATAATATATCAATTTTACACCCTCCTCCCTCGCCGACCAACCCCCTGGGACTGTTTCCCCACAATCGAAAGGCTAAATAGTTGGGACGCTGCTTTAAAAATATGCTAAGATAAAATAATCGATAGTAACCTGTTTGATATCATTTCCGATGGATGGCGAATTCAAGCAAGCAATTGAAATACCGCCTTGGCTTTCTCAATGCCGCAACTCGACTCTGCTCGTTGTACGCCTACGCGGACTAATTTTTGTTACATCTATCACTGCGGACAGGATATGACGCCAATTTTCAGCCGAACAAATACCGGACAGTCAAAGGGTGACATAAAATATCTGCATTCTACTCTATTTTTTTGAGGTTAAGGAGTTTATAGCTATGACAAAACAATGGGGTTATACGGCGATTCTGGTGTTGGTAATGACTGTGGCAAATTCCAGCGCCCTGGGTCAATTTATCCCACCTAGTTTCGGTCAAAATCTCGCCCGATCGCCAGAATTCAAAGAGAATGAACCTTCCTTAAACTGGCGCGGCATTCCCCTGGATTGTTACCTTCGCGTCGGGCCTCCTTCTCCCTCTCCCGGCCCGATAATTTTAATGGCAGAAGCCACCTCTGGATATTTAGCCGAGGTGGCCCTGGCGTATGGAAAAGCGGGAAAGGTAGAAGAAGCGGTGGCGGCGATCGCGCAGATGGACCACGATTTAATTCCCTACCAAACCTTGGTAACATTAGCAGAAAATTTAGCAATGGCGGGTGACTACCAGCAAGCCTTGCAACTCACGGAAGCGGTGAACTACCGAGAAGAAGGTCTGGAACAAAATGCCCGATTTGTGACCGAAATAATGGCAGTAGTAGCGCGGGAATACGCCCGCTCTGGGAATCGGGAAAAAGCGGCAGAACTTTTCTCGGAAGCGATTGCTTTGGCGAAGAATTTTCCCGACTTTATCCAAACCAGCGCTCTTGCCGAAATTGCCGGGGAATATGCCGCCGCAGGGGAAGGCGATCGCGCCATTGAATTAACCCAAACCATTGAGGATGAAACCTACCAATCTCAAGCGTTAGGCGAAATTGCTCAATCGGCAAGCGATCGCCAACTGAACGACCTGTTAACTCTGGCCAATGGCCTTGCAGATAATTATAACAAAATCCAAGCCTTGAATGAAATTGCCAAAGCGGCAAAAGTGGAGCGATTAAACGCGATTTTGCAAGGCACAAATGAGCTTACCGATGAAGATAAATCTCAGGTATTGGCCACCCTTGCCGAAAGATATGCCGCCGCCGGAGAATTCGATCGCGCTTTGCAAATTGCCAGTGGGATTGCAGGGGAGTATGAGAAAGGAGAAGCATTAACAGCGATCGCCCAAAATGCCACCACCCGCGACAACCTCGATCGCCTCCTCTCTCTCGCCCAAAATGGCGGCGAAAGCGCTTTGCCAACTCTCGCCGGTGGATATTCCCAAATCGGGGAATTTGACCGGGGGTTGCAACTCGCACAAACTGTCGCTGATGAAACTTTAAAAGCTGCCGCGATCGCCCAAATTGCCGCAAATTCTCCCAGCGATCGACTCCCTGAATTAGTAGCAGCAGCAAATCAGTTTGAAGATGAGTATTTGAATCGCGCCGACGCCCTGGGGGCAATCAGTTTGCGCTACGCTCAATTGGGAGAATACGACCCGGCGATCGCCCTGGCAAAAACTATCAATTCCGACTCGCCGAAAAAAGTGGAGGTATTAACTCACATTGCCGAAGAATACATGCTACAGCGCGACAATGTGCAATTGCCCGAAGGCATCGATTTAGAAGAAGTGCAAGTGCGGGCAACTCTAGGCGCAATTCAGGCGATCGCCCAACAATACACCGAAGCGGGAAACTACCGCCAAGCCTTAGAACTGTACGATCGCGGCTTGCAACGGCTAGAAACTATCGATACCAACGCCATCAACGATCCGAGCTATCAAGAGTTTGTATCGCGCCATCTCTTTAACCTGAAAAACCACTATATTCCCTTAGTCAATTGTGCAATTAATAAAGCAAAAACACATTAAATTATGGCCACTCATTTTTACAAAGATAACCAACAAGCATGGTTTCACGATGAAGGACATACCTCCGGATTTTTTCATACCTACGACAGCTTACAACTCGGAGAAACTGCACCGAGGAAGGTGCATATTTTTCTCCCCCGAGACTACGAAACCCAGACCCAGCGATATCCGGTGGTGTATGTGAATGATGGAAATACGGCGTTTTTTCGCGGTGGATTGGCGAATAAATCCTGGTGGATGGCGGAGGTGTTAGAGGGTCTTTATCGACACAATGAAATTTGCCCCCTTATCCTGGTGGCAATTCATCCCTTGAACCGGGATGTAGAATATACTCACGCGCCTGTATTCCATCGCCCGAGCGGAGTGGAAGCCTATGGCAATTATGTCAGCCACTTCGTCAAACCCTTTGTCGATCGCAATTATCGAACGTTACCCCATCGAGAACGCACCACCATTTTAGGGTCTTCTCATGGGGGACTAGCTGCCTTTTATATTGCCTGTCGCCATTGCGATCGCTTTGGGAATGCAGCCGCCCTTTCTCCCTCTTTTTGGGTAGGTCTGGATACCGGAGTGGGTATGTTTTTTCCCCTGTCTAAATCCAAGTTAATCCAGATAACTGCACCTACATTGCAAAATCGACAAAACCGACCCAAAATTTGGTTAGACTGGGGACTGTTGCGCCACAATGGATTCCATAACTGGTTTATCGAACGTCATGCGACGAAACGGGGACGGGAAATGGCAGAACTGTTGCAAAAAAAGTTTAACTACGTTCTCAACCGCGATTTATTTGTGTGGGAAGACGAAAACGGGGAGCATACAGAAGACGCTTGGTCTCGGCGTCTCCCTTTCGTCTTCAAAGCATTTTATTTCAAATCCGATCGGGTAGCTTAAAAACCTGTTAAAAAGGCGATTTATCGCCTTTTTAACAGTCGCTTTTTAACTCGTTTCCAGCACATACTGGGAACGCCCACATCAAGGCTATGCCTACCCAAAACCGGCCAAATAAATGCCCCGTTTCAAACCGTTTTCCGTGGTATTTGTGCGGTGGAAACCTCCGGATATTTGTCCGGACAAATGTCAGCATAGGGACAGAACGCACAGTTTTCCGCCGAGGGTTGTGCGGCGTAATTGCCGGCTAACAGGTGTTGCACGAGGGTTTCGGCTTCTGGCGTTATCGCCGCCAACTGGCTGCGGTCGAAGGAGTATAAAGTATCGTGACGCAGATAGGCGATGTAAGCGCGATCGCTTCCCGTCGCTTTGGCATAAGCCCAAAGCTGAAACCGATGGTGGGTCGGTATCATTTCGCGATCGGTTTTGAAGTCTAACACCCAATTCTCACCCCACAAATCTACCACCCCATTGAGAGTTAATCCTTGGAACTCCAGGGAAATCGACCGTTCCCGGCGGGTCATGGTTTTGTGAAAGGGGGCAAAGTCCTCCACAGTATCGAACCGTTGCGCCAGGGCGATCGCCTCTGCTAACTGTTCCGGGGGCAATTCCGGGTCAAAGGAACTCAGGGCTTGCTCATCGCGAATGCCGCGTTCTAAGGCAATGTGAACCAAGGTTCCCACCCGTTGTGCGAGAGGGAGTCCTTCGCCGATGCCGGGATGCCCATGTATAAACCGAAATTCAAACCGTTTCGGACAGCGCGCGTACTCGCTCAGGGCGGTGACGGGCAAGTGAAAAATCCCCGAACCCACGGCGTTGAGCAGCATTGCGGGCGGTTGGGGGAAGGGTGCCGGTTCCGGCGGATCGGGCGATCGCGCCGCATCCGGATCGAAGGGAATCGGCTGCGTGAGAATCTCGGCGGCTGCCAAACCGGGGCACAGGCGATCGAGTCCGCTTCCCTTTTCCTCAACTGCGGTTAGCAGCAAGCGATCGCGAGCGCGCGTGAGCGCCACGTATAGCAATCGCACCGCCTCCGCCTCCTCTCGCTCTTGTTGCCACTGCTCCAAACATACGTAAAGGGCGGGTTTCACCACCTCTCCCGCGTCATTTTCTCCAGTGAGCGCCACCCCAAATCCCGGATCGAAATATACCGCTTCGGTGGTATTGCGCTGCTGGCGCGTTAAGTCCGGAACCACCACCACCGGCCATTCTAACCCTTTTGCCCCATGAATGGTGGTCAACGCCACCGCATTCGTGCCTTCTAAGGGCAAGCGCGGCACTTTTACCCGATCGCCGTCGGTTAACTGTTTCAGGCGGCGCACCACGCCGAATACATCCCCCGCTCCCCGTTCTAATTGCCGCACCAGTGCCTCGAACCCGCGCCAGTCAGCCATTCGGCGCTCTGCACCGGGTAAATTGGCGATCGCGCCACTATATCCGGTGAGGCGATCGCTCAGTTGCAGGAGCCGAGTGGGCGGTTCGCTGGCTCTCGCACCGAGTAGCTGTCGCAGCACTTTTACCGCATTTCTCACCTCACGGTTGTCTCCAGTTTTTAAGTGTTGCCACCAAATCTTATCCTTTGGCAAGGTCTGTGCTAACTGAAACAACACCCGATCGCTCACGGCGAAAAACGGACTCCGCAACAGCGCCACTAACGCCAAATCATCCGCCGGATCGGCCAAAAATCGCAACAGCGCTAAGGCATCTTTTGCCTCGCGGGTATCTAACAAATTATCCCCCCCCGCTAACGCCACGGGAATTCCCACACTACTGAGGGCTTCGCCGTATAATTCTAACGGTGCCCAAGCGCGAGACAAAATCGCTATATCTCCCGGGGCGATCGCGCGCAACTCCCGGGTTTGTTTGTCCCAAACCGTCATTTTCGAGTCTAGCATTTCCTTTAATACCCGGGCAATGTGCCGCGCTTCTACCCGCTGGCGATCGCGTTTTAAAATCCCTTTCTCCGCCTTGACCCCATACACTTGCAAATGAGGTCCACAATGCGGCACATCTTGGCGCGCTGCGGTTAAATCTTGATGCAACCTTGCCAAAACTGGCGCAAACACTGTATTAATTTGACTGATTAATCCGGCGTGAGTGCGAAAGCTGGTATCGAGAATGACTTCACAACCGCCTGCATCAACAATTCGCGATCGCCAGGTTTCAAACACCTCCACATCCGCCCGCCGAAATCCATAAATTGCTTGCTTCACATCCCCCACAATCGTTAGCGTCGCCTTCTGCGTCAGCGCTTGCAAAACTTCTCCCTGAATCGGATTCGTATCCTGGAATTCATCCACTAAAAACGCTTGCCAGCGGGAGTGATAATACTCGCGCACTTCCGCATGTTTCAACGCTTCCAGGGCATGAACTTCCAAATCCGCATAGTCCAAAACCCGGGCGCGTCTTTTCTCTGCATCTAGCTCGGACTTGACCTGGGTAAATGCTTCGCGCAATGCAGGCAACTGTTTTAACAACTGTTCGTCTGCCTCTCCAGTTTGTAAATTAATTAAACCCGCTTTTAAGCTATCGTTAACGACGCTTCGCAACTGTTTGATGGCCTCTTTGACTTTTTCTAATGCTCCGCTTTCCCAGTTCTTTTTACTGCCAACAGTGAGTTTAATTTTGGCAATCTTCTCCAAAGCGGCGCTCGTGTCTTGTCCCGCTTCTAAATCGGCGATCGCCTTCAGCGCCACTTGTCGTCCTTGCTTTTCTAACTTATCTTCCGGTTTGCCCACATAGTGGTTTAAAACCGCTTGACAATCGTGCAACGTTTCATCATTTAATAACGCTTCTCGCGCTTGCTGTCTTTTTTCCTCCACTAATGGGAGCCAATCTTCTTTGCCTTTGGCTAAAGCGCGTTGAGCGGTTAGCGGGTCTTGTAACAACCCTTGCAGCGATCGCATCAGTTTAGAATAAGGAATTGCCTGGTAAATCCATTCTGGTAAGCGTTCTAAGGCCAATTCTAGCCGTTCTTCCATCCATAAAATGCCCTCAATTTCATCTAATATGGTAAAATCTGCTGGCACTGCCGCAGCTTCGGGATGTTCGCGACAAATGCGAGCGCACAGAGCGTGTAAGGTTCCAATTTGGGCGGCTTCTAATTCGGCAAGAATGTCAAAGCGATCGCTTAATTCTTGGGCAGCTAGGGTGCGAATTCGCGAGCGTAATTCCGCCGCTGCTTTCTCGGTAAATGTGACCGCCACTACCTCCAATGGCGAGAGTTCCTGTTGGCGCAAGTGATAAAGATAGCGTTCTGTCAGCATATAAGTTTTACCCGTTCCCGCGCCAGCGGTAACGGCAACGCTTCCGGGAAAATAAGCGGCTATCTGTTGTTTTTCAGTTAAAGTCATGGGCAATTTATCCTTTGGTTTTGAGACGGTTTGAGGGATAATATTCGGATGGGCTTCATTCCTGGAAACCCAATCATTTTTCTGCGTCGGATTGACTTGCCAAGGTGCGATTTACATTCCCCGCGTTGGGGTAGGTTTCACCTATGGCGATCGCCGATATTTCCGACTTAACCGCGCCCCTTTGCGGCAGACTAAATCGAAGGAACAGTAGCGACAAGCCTGCTGGTTGATATCGGGATTCACGGGATACTGTCCTTTTTCTAAATGCAATTTTACCTGATGCAGGATGGATTTGACCGTTTCCGCATCGGGCATTTTTTTAGACAGGTTTTTCCCTTGTGTGAGAGAATAATACTCGGCGCGCGTTACCGATTTATCTGGAAATAGAGCGTTTTGTGCTACTTGCAGGTAGAGGGGCATTTGAATGTCTAAACTGAGCCGATCGCTATCATCTTTTACTTTCATTGAAGTGGTAGAAGACCCGGTTTTATAGTCGATTAAAGCCACGCCATCGGACAGTTCGTCCACGCGATCGAGGGTGCCGCGAATTTTCAAGCCCAACCATTCGACTTCAAACTTGTGTTCTAGTGCGATAATTGTAGCACCGTATGACAAAAAATCAGGCTGTGCGATCGCGCGCTGCAAAATTTGCAAGTGTTCCAATCGCTGACCTTGCCATCCGCGCACGGCACGCAATTCTAACTCGGTCTCGCTTTTGGCGATCGCATCGTCTAATTGGTCTTTTGTTGCTTGCCGAATATCTTCGGCTGACATTGCTGCCTTCACCGCTAGTTCCAAACTGCGATGATACAGCCGTCCTTTAAAACTGGGGCTGAGTTCTACTTCCGCTTCAGATAATTCCGATAAGCGCAAAAGGCGATCGGCGAACCACTTGAACGGACATTGACCCAAAGCGGCAATTTGTGAGGCGCTAAACCTGTGAGTTTCCGGGGCGATCGGCAATCGCACCATCCCATCGTACTCGTCCGGGGGGTGGCCGGATTCCCGTCGCCGCTCCACTTGTAAGGCGCGCACTGCATGAGGCCACACCGGGTCATCGCACATAGCCTCGCCGCGCAGGTTGGCGCGCCGCGCTTCTTCCCAACTGGCAATCGGTTGCGGGGGTGCGGGAATCGGTTCTACACCCAAGCGCGAGAGATAGGGACTGGGGAGGGTGGGGTCTTTGCCGCGCAGTTGCGGGTAGGACAGGGTGAGTTGCTGACGGGGAGCATGCAGCAGAGTATAAAAAATCGCCGCTTCCCGGCGGGCGGCTGCGGCGGCACTTTCCAGGGGGAAACCCGCGCGAATCAGCGATCGCCGCGCGTGGAAGTCGAGCATCGGGTCGTCGCGGACTGGGGCGGGTAACACCCCTTCTGCCGCGCCGAGGACGAACACATACTCGTAATTGCCGCCCATCAAGGACCGGGGCGAGTGCAGTTCCACGCCACCGCGTCCCGGTTGTGCGGGCACGGTTAATAAGGCCAAGGTATCGAGAATATCCCGGGCAAAGTCGGCAAAGGCGATCGCCTCCCGTTCCGGTTTGGCTAATTGCACCAGTTGCTCTTGCAAAGTATAGTAAGCCACGATTTCCCGCGCCCATCGTCCCGCACGACGCCTCAGTTCAAAAAACTCATCAAACGCCTGTTGCAGTCGTTGTACCCAGTTTTCCCGGGTATCGGAAGCAGGCCAGTTCAGGGGAGACAGGTCGATCCCATGCTGCTGCCATCCGGCCAAGCCTGCCGGATGGGTAGCTCTCACGTTTGGCCAAGTGTCCCGGTCGAGTTTGGCACCTAACGGATGGCGCAATAGTTTGGCCGTCACCTCGAAGGGAAACTGTTCCGCGATCGCTTGTAGCAAAAGCTGCACCCAAGCTCCCAACCGGGTATCATGTAACGGAGTGGCATAAAGCGCTCGCACCGGCAGTTCGTATTCCCAGGCCACATCCAGCACCGTGGGTCCGTAGCTCACTTCGTCCCTGACCGCGAGGGCGATCGCCCGGGCAGAAACCCCTTGGCTGAGCAGTTGTTTCACCCGCGCCAAGGTGCCTCGCACTTCCGCTTCTAGGTTGGGGTAGGTATGGGCAATACAGTGAGCGGGGGTGGCCCGAGAGAGAAACGCATGTTGCAGGCGATCGCCCAAAGTTGGCGGCGCAGTTACCGCTTCCGCCACCTGCCATCCTTGCCCCTGCAACCACTGCACCGCCTCCTGGTTCTCCGCAAACAGGGGGTCATCGGCACAAGGGAGTACTATCTCACTACCGGCAGCGGCGATCGCATCGATAAATGCCAATTCATCTCGGCGCGGGTTAAAATACCCGTAAATCGACAATGGCTGACCGGTGCCCGGGTGGCGACTGGCTTGCCACAACAGTTCCGAGGAATCGATACAACCGCTTTCCGCCAAAGCGTTTTTATATATAAAAACGACCCGGGCGAGCTGCTGGATGCGCGATTCGCCAACGGTTTCGAGCTTGTGCAAGTCAGTGCCAGCGCGCAAAATTGCCTGGAGTGCCGGGGCGATCGCCCGGGCCGTCCCCTCCACATCCGAGGGAGCGATCGCCGCTCTCACCGCCCGTTGTAACTGGCGATGTGCCTGTAACGGGTTAGCCACCCGCACTCCTCGGTCTCGCAGGCCCTCTTGTGCGAGATTGGGCAAACTTTTGTGCGGCACCTTTAATGCTCTTGCCCCTACGGGCGTCGAGGTGATGGTTAAACGCTGCCCTTCTGCAATTTTGCTTTGCATCAAAGCATGGGGCAATATCTGCAAATATATCACTCGTGTCATAGGATAAAATCGCCATTTAGCTCCGGTCAAAAAATACACTCAAAAGTCAATAAAAGCCATCTCTTCCATTCCCCATCGGGTATGACATAGATTGCCTTAAACTTTCTGAAGCTAGTTTATAACAAAATTTCCATTTTGCATAGAAGACCGTGGCATCGCTTCTCAGACGCCCCTGCCCATTAACCTCCTCAAGCGCGATAGAGGAGCCAAAAAATCGACTTTTGACCGCCAATTTTCCCTCAAACTGCGCCCAGCAACCCCATCCAAGCTTAGGGTTGCCGGGGCGATCGCCAAAATGCTTGTGTTTCGACACCCAATCGACTATCCTAAAACATGATGCATCGGTGAAGTAATTAGTGACGCAATTGGTGGAACGCTTACCCCTGTTAAAACGCGCTGCCCAAACTGTTCTGACGCCCTCGCCAGAACCTCCCTCCCCCGCGAGTGTGGTTGAGGCACTGCTAGAGTGCGAAAAAGCAGCCAAAAAAAGCAAACAACGCTATGAATTTAAAGAGTTAATCGGCACTTGGCGCTTGTGTTTCATTACCGGAACCAAAAAAACGCGCCAGAGGGCAGGAATAGTCATGGGTTCTGGTCGCTATTTGCCGCGTTGGGTAAAAATTCAACTCTCTTATTCCCCCGCTACGGCATCAGAAGTCCCCGCCGAAACGGAAGCTATCGCGGGTCAAATGCACAATTTCGTTCAATTCGGTTCCTTACAGTTTGCCTTAACCGGGCCGGCCAAATTTCTCCCCGTAAAAAACATTCTCGCCTTCGATTTTACCCGCATGAGTGTAAAATGTTTTGGGATAAAATTGTACGATGGATTTATTCGCGGCGGCGAACAAAGCGAAGCGCAGTTTTATGGCAAACCCGTCAAAAATCAAGCATTTTTTGCTTATTTTCTGGTGACGCCAGAGGCGATCGCTGCCCGAGGACGCGGCGGAGGTTTGGCTCTGTGGGGGAAAGTAAATGACTAGGGAGTGCTTCCAAATTGTTAGAAAATGTACCGCCAAAAATTGTATTAAAATTAGAGATAAATTCTAGTGGGTAACGCCCAGCCCACAGCAGGTAACGAGTCAAGAGAAACCCTAACATGATGAATGCTGCTTCACGGTCTTTTTATCCCCTGCGCCATCTTTCGATTCGGGTTCCCTGGCATGATGCGGGATGGAATGGGACGGTTTGTAACAATCCGAAATTCAATGGGTCTTGTTTGAAATTAGATAATATTGCGCGGCATCGAAATGATGCGGCGGAAGATGTGGTGGCGGGGTTATCTCTCGAACAGTTGGAACCCCATCAATGGCCCTGTTGTATTGCCGAACGGGGTACCTTTATGGCACCATTTGAGTATGCGAGAAAGGTGCGACATCCTTATGTAGAAACTTCCCCCAAAACTCACGGTCATTTTGCCCCGACTCCCCTGCGACATCCTCCCTATTCCGCACCAGCCATTCCCTTTTTATGGCTTCGCAGGGAAAACTTAGAAGAATACAGTCGAATTTACGGTATTGATACCAATATCGAGTGGGAACCCACCTTGCCATTTAATACGGGTTGGGTGCAAGATTATCGCAATCATTCTGCAGTGTTAAATTGCTTTTACGGACATATCAAACCGCAACAGTCTCTTTGTTTTTTCTATGCGAAACAAGTGCCATTTGTAGAAGATTATCGCCGGGTGATTGTGGGCGTGGGGCGAGTGCTGCATATCGCGCCATTAAGCGAATATAACTATCACCAACCGGGGAAAATTCGCTCATTGGTTTGGGATAGATTGGTGCAGCATTCGATTCGTCCAGATTTTAAAGATGGGTTTTTGTTACCCTATCACGAAGCACTGAAATTTGCCGAAATCAACCCGGATTTTGACCCGGCAGAAATTGCGGCATTTGCACCGGATGACCGCATGGGAGAATTTTCCTACGCTACGGAACATGTGACCCATGATGGCGCGATCGCCAGTTTGCTCGCTTGTGCCGCCTCGTTAAACAAAGCCAAATTGTTTCTTCCCGGTCCTTGGGGGCGCTGTCTGAAGTGGATCGATACGCAACTGGCGCAAGTGTGGAAAATGCGCGGGCCTTGTCCGGGATTGGGGGCGGCATTATGTGCCTTTGGCGTGGAACTCGGCACCTTTGTAGCGCGAGAAATTGCCGCCAAACTATCAGAAAATGAAGACCCTTGGCCGCTAGTAGATTGCGTTTTTCGCGACCCAAAAACCCACTTACCGCCGGAACTATCCTCGCAAATTGGCAGCACCTTGCAAAGAACCTGGCAGGTGCTTCCGCCAGAACGGCGATCGCTGCTAAAATTGCTCAGTCGTTTAGAAATTACCCCAGATAAAGCCAGCTTGATTTACGTGCAAGAAGTGCGCGAGCAACATGGTATTTTTTGTCAAGATGCCGACTTGCTGAACAATCCCTATTTAGTTTACGAACTCACCCAAACTACCATCAATCCCGTCAGCGTTTGGACAGTCGATCGCGGCATTTTCCCCGACGACTGCATCCGCGAAAACCATCCGCTGCCCGAACCCTCTGCCTTAGATAGCGGTACGGACAAACGGCGAATTCGCTCTTTAACCGTAGAAATTCTAGAACAAGCCGCCAATACCGGACATACTTTATTGCCGGAAAAAGATGTTATTTTAAAAATTCGCGACCTGGACTTGGAACCGAGTTGCGATGTCAACCGAGATTTGATGAGCGTGGCGCAAGAAGGTTTCGCCTCCGCCATCGATATCGTGGAAATCGAAACCGCTGGTTGCGAATCGGATCCGCGCCGCAAAAAAGCCTATCAGCTCCATCGTCTCTCGCAGATGGGAAATGCGATTCGCAGAGCAGTCAATAAGCGGATTAAAGGCAAGCGTCATCAGATTCCTGCCGATTGGCGATCGCGCCTCGATGCCACCCTCGAAAGTGCGGAAGGAGTCGGCAAAGACGCCGTAACCGATGCCGCCGAAGAACGGGCCAGACAAGAAAAAGCCGCCGCCCTGAAAGAATTGGCAGAATCGCGCTTATCCGTGGCGATCGGTCCTGCCGGCACCGGCAAAACCACCCTGTTATCCGTCTTGTGCGGGCAACCAGACATTGCAGCCGGTGGCGTGTTGTTACTCGCCCCCACGGGCAAAGCGCGAGTGAGAATGGAACAAGCAGCAAAAGGCTTTAACTTAGAAGCTTATACTTTAGCCCAATTCCTCTATCGCTGCGGCAGATACGATACTCGCACTCAGCGCTATCACTTATCCGACAAACCCGCAAGGCATTACGCCCGCACGGTAATTGTGGATGAAGCTTCCATGCTTACCGAGGAAATGCTCGCCGCTTTGCTCGATGCCCTGAAAGGGGTTCATCGCCTGATTTTAGTCGGCGATCCGCGACAACTTCCCCCCATCGGTCCCGGGCGTCCCTTTGTGGATATTATCGCCAAACTCACTCCCGATAATGTAGAAACTATTTTTCCCCGCGTCGGTCCGGGTTATGCCGAATTAACCATCAGTCGTCGTCAAGGTGGATTAGAAACGGAAGATTTGCAATTAGCCAATTGGTTTAGCGGGCAATCTTTAGCCCCGGGAGAAGATGAAATCTTCGATACGGTGGTCAAATCCGGCAAATCCGAGCGCGTGCGCTTGGTTCAGTGGCAAACCCCAGAGGAATTTAAAGACCGCTTGCTGGAAGTGCTGGTGGAAGAATTGCACCTAGAAAGCAGTCAAGATATCCAAGGATTCGACCGCTCTTTAGGAGGCAAACCGCGCGGCGATTACACCTATTTTAATTTAGGCGCGGCGAATCAAGCCGAAGCATGGCAAATCTTATCCCCCGTGCGCGGTTTATCTCATGGCGTCTCGGAAATTAATCGCTTAATTCACCAGCGCTTTAAATTCAAAGCAGTGGAATTGGCGCGGCAGAAATATCGCCGGATTCCCCAACCGTTAGGCGCGGAAGAAATCGTCTATGGAGATAAAGTAATTAATGCCATCAATCACTCGCGCAGTGGCAAAAAAGTTTATCCGAAAGAAGGCGCAACCGGATATATTGCCAATGGGGAAATAGGCATCGCGATCGGTCAGTTTAAAACCCGAAAAATGCGCGGATTGCCTTGGTTGCTTAAAGTCGAATTTGCCTCTCAACCGGGGTTTCAATATGATTTTAGCAAGGGCGACTTTAATGAAGAGTTCAATAACACCTTAGAATTGGCCTATTGCTTGACAATTCATAAGTCCCAAGGGAGCGAATTTGATTTGGTCTTGTTGGTGTTGCCTAATCCCTGTCGGTTGCTGTCTCGAGAGCTGCTTTATACCGCCCTGACGCGCCAGCGAGAGCGGGTGGTGATTTTACATCAAGGCGATCGCGCTGACCTAAAACGATATGCATCCGATGCCCTTTCCGATACCGCCCGTCGCCTGACCAATTTGTTTCACATTCCCCATCCGGTGGAGGTGTTTTTTACCACCGCAGTGGGTCAAACCCAAGTGGAAAAAACGGAAAGTCGGTTTTTAGAAGACCGCCTGATTCATCGCACGATTCGCGGGGAAGCAGTGAGGTCTCATTCGGAAGTCACCATTGCCAATCGATTGGCGGCTCATCAGTTAGAATACACTTACGAAAAGCCTCTAACTATTGGCAACAGTACCAAATACCCCGATTTTACCCTGGAAGATGACGAAAGCGGCATCAGCTATTATTGGGAACACTGCGGCGTTTTCAACGACCCCGCGTATCAAGTCCGCTGGCATGATAAGCTCGAATGGTATCGCCACCATGATATTTTACCCTATGAAGAAGGCGGCGGCGATCGCGGCACCTTAATTGTCACCCGCGACAAGGAAAATGGCGGGATTTCAGCGGCGGAAATCAACCGCACCATCCAAGCGGCGATCGCACCCTAAATCCCGCGCGCTTCCTCCACTTCTCTAGTCCTCATTTATTCTTTGTTATGACCTCCAACTTGTACGAAAAAATCCAGCAATTTTACGATTCTTCCTCCGGTTTATGGGAACAAATCTGGGGGGAACACATGCACCACGGCTATTATGGCCCAAATGGCGATCGCCAAATCGAGCGGCGACAGGCTCAGATCGATTTAATCGAAGAATTGCTCCACTGGACCGAAGACAACTTGTCTCGCAATCTCTCCGAAACGGTATCCAACATTCTCGATGTCGGTTGTGGAATTGGCGGCAGTTCTTTGTATCTGTCGCAAAAATTTAACGCCACCGCCACCGGAATTACCCTCAGTCCCGTGCAAGCATCTCGCGCCACCCAACGGGCCGAATCTGCCAATCTTCCCTGCAATTTCCAAGTCGCCAATGCGTTAGAAATGCCCTTTGCCGATAATTCTTTTGACTTAGTATGGTCCTTAGAAAGCGGCGAACATATGCCGAATAAAAAGCAGTTTTTGCAAGAATGCTATCGGGTACTCAATCCTGGCGGAACCTTGATTTTGGCCACCTGGTGTCATCGTCCCGTCACCCCTCCCGCCCCGCCATTGAGCGAAAAAGAGCGGCGACATCTCATCGAAATTTATCGGGTTTATTACTTGCCTTACGTGATTTCTCTGCCCGAATATGAGGCGATCGCGCATCAGAGTGGTTTCCAAAATATTCACACTGCAGATTGGTCTGCGGCGGTAGCTCCCTTTTGGGATATCGTGATTGATTCGGCATTCGACCCCAGTGCTATTTTTGGCTTATTATTCTCCGGTTGGGACACCATTCGCGGCGCGCTCTCTCTCGGTCTGATGAGCGAAGGGTACAAAAGCGGTTTGGTGCGCTACGGTTTAATTTGTGCTAGTAAATAAAGTATAATTTAAACCCCCCTGCTACTGACTCGTTCCTAGGCTCTGCCTGGGAACGCCTCCCCCGAGGCTCTGCCTCGTAAAGTATAACACAATCGCCCCTGCTAGGCTCACTTAAAATAAAACCCAAACTTCCCAAAAAGTTATCTGTAAACCAGCAGCCACGGCAGTATTTCACTCTCCCGCGTTTTGCAGGCAATCCAGACGCAATCTGATGCCCAAATTCAGCCGAAAACCACAATCGGGGGAATTTTTCCCCGGAAAATCCGGTAAGATAGACCTTGGCAATTCAGCTCAATCGTCCACCCTTAACCTACTATTAAAAGTGAAGATGAGCCAATCTTCTGTTTCGCAAACCAATTTAGTCCAACAGTATGCCCCGTGGCTTTATTCCTTCTGGAAATTTTCCCGCCCGCATACGATTATCGGCACCAGTTTGAGCGTTTTCGGACTCTACGCGATCGCCATCGCCCTCTCGGAAACTGCGGTCACTTTCGTGGATTCTCTGCCTGTGCTAGGCACTTGGATTGCTTGTCTGTGCGGCAATGTGTATATTGTGGGACTCAATCAACTCGAAGATATCGAAATCGATCGCATTAATAAACCGCATTTGCCCGTAGCGGCGGGGGAATATTCTCTGCGCCAAGGACAAGTCATCGTCGCGATCGCGGGAATTTTAGCCGTAGTGTTGGCGCTGGTACAAGGCCCGTGGTTGCTAGCCACCGTGGGCATTAGTTTGACCCTGGGAACCGCTTACTCTTTACCGCCAATTCGCTTAAAGCGCTTTCCCTTTTGGGCCTCTTTTTGCATTTTTACCGTGCGCGGCGTGGTGGTTAATTTAGGCTTGTTTTTGCACGGGATTTGGGTGCTTTCTCAGGACAAAACCGGAGAATTGTGGTTCACCCATCTCGCGCAAATGCCGCCAATTCGGCTCTCTATCCCGCCATCGGTGTGGGCGCTGACCCTGTTTGTGCTGGGATTTACCTTCGCAATCGCGATTTTCAAAGATATCCCCGACATCGAAGGGGATAAGCAGTACAATATCAGCACCTTTACCATTCGCCTGGGCACGCGATCGGTCTTTGAATTAGCCCGCTGGACGATAACCGTTTGTTATCTGGCGATCGCACTTTTCGGACTGCTGCGATCGCCGGGCGTTAATCCCATTTTTCTCGGCATTTCCCATATAATTGCCTTGGCTTTATTGTGGTGGCGCACGCAACAAGTGGATTTAAGCAATAAACTGCAAATTGCCAGTTGCTATCAATTTATTTGGAAGCTGTTTTTTGTGGAATATATTATTTTCCCTCTGGCTTGTTTGCTCGCTTGAACCGATATTTTTTCCTCGGTTTAAAAAAAAGAAACTGCCCACTAGAAGTTGTTAGTAGGAATGCAGGAATGACGGAATCGAAAACCCTTCGACAATTGCCCGCCCAATGGGTAACGCCAGAAAACTTCCAAGATTACGGACAAGTGATTTTTCCCGCTTCCGATGGCGAACCCGATCCGAACAATGAGGCGCAGTTAAACCTCGAAAACGGCACGCCGCGACTTTATATCATGCGCCTGGATTGCAGAGGGCGAAAATTTCACCAGATCGCCCGCCACGTGGAATGCACTCAATGTTTGGGGGCGCGAGAAGGGAAAGACTGGTTCATTGCCGTTGCCCCTCCGAGTCAGGGCGATCGCCCGGATCTCGATCGCCTAATGGCATTTCGCATTCCCGGCGATTGCTTTATCAAATTAGAAATGGGCACTTGGCACGCCGGTCCATATTTCGATTGGGACGCGATGGATTTCTATAACTTGGAACTCACCGACACCAATATCGTGGACTTTGGTACCTACAACTTTAAAACCCAAGACAATCTCGAGTTTGAAATTGTCTTATCTTAACGGTTTTAAATCCCGTTGGATATCCCCATATTGTCCCGAAAAAGCAGTGCCGTTGTCCTCGATTATAAGGGCAGAATTTAGGGTGAAAAACCGAGATAAACGGCGGCCCAGTTGTGGTTAAATGGAGGAGAGGTTTACGGTCAATTTGGCCAACGGTGGTGTGGGAATCGGCGACACAAAAGCACAGATACGCCCGCCATCGAACCGCGAGCGTAAAACATTTAAAGACGCCCTAGGGAGGGCGTCTTGGCGAAAACAGCGGCACCGTAGGAGGGAGTAGTCTGCCCCCATCCGAGGAGATGCTTGACCACCCAATCCGTCAACGGCTGGTTTTAATAGAAACTAGGTAGAACCCGGGGTATTGGGTTGTGCTTCATAGTTAGAAGCATAGGTTTGTAACAAGCTGCTGACTTGGGAAAGCACTTCCTTGCCAGAACTTTTGCCTAACGCCACCCGTTCCGGGAAAAATTCCGGGCGGTCCAGGTTGCGCGCGATCGCCTCATCCACTTGTTGAGCGATTAGTCCTTGCAATTCCTCCTTCGCCCTAGAACGCTGGTAGTTCGCACCTTCTTCCGTCGTTGCATAAAGCGGCGGGAGTCGGTTGAGCGCGTAGGCGGCGATATCCCCCACATCCAGAGTGCGATCGCTAGTCGCCTCAATTTCTGCGACCCGGGCGATCGCTTCGGAGAGGACCAACTCTTCCATCACGTTAATAAACTGCTTGCGTGGTAGAACCACCACTTCCCCAGTCAACAGGGATCCCATCAGGCGATCTAGAGCCATGTACTCTTCGATAGAAAGTTCCGAGGCGGTATTGCAAATTCTTCCCACCTCCGCTTCCATCGCTGGCGTCAGATATCCATCCTGTAGTGCCTGTTCGACTATTTTTTCGATACTCATAATGCCTCTGCTGCTCCACGGCACTGTCTTCATTTGACCTGAGATTTTAACTCCCCGGCTCGCGCCCGATCGTGCTTTTCCCGGTCAAAAGGGCAATCATTGATTGATTTTGCCCTACAATCCGCCTGAAAATCAATCTAACTCCAGAAAAAAGCCTTTTTCTGCCCTTGGGGGTATGCCAGTGGCTCATTCCAGAATGGGCGATCGCAGTTATTCGACTCCCTCAAATCGCCACGGAACCGGATCCACAGCTTTTCCATGCACGTACAATCCCCAGTGTAAATGAGGTCCAGTGGAAGCGCCGGTAGAACCCACCCCACCAATGACCTCACCGGCCCGTACCATCTGACCCTCTCGAACGTCTATGCGATTCAAGTGCAGCATGATACTGGTCACGCCTTGCCCGTGGTCAATCCCCACGGTATTGCCGTGAATTTCAAAGCCGTCCGATTCTCGTCCCACCAACGCGATGCGACCTGCCGCTGGAGCCACCACCGGCGAACCATATCCACCCGCATAGTCTACACCGCGATGGTAATAGTTTTCTGCGAATACACCATTATAATAGCGGCGAACGCCGTAAATCGTCGTTACCGTCCCCCCATTCGGGCGCAGCAACGGACCGTTCCAAAACCGTTCTGGCGTCACCAGAGCTTTAAATTCCGCCACCCGGTCGAATTCATAGTCCGTACCTTGCAGGTCATCCTTACCCGGAGGAAGCCAAATCGATTGCGTGGGAAAGTCGCGATCGCTCACCCACACCGCAATATTGCGCGTTTGCCCTTCCCCACTCACCTGAATCACCCAACGTCCCGGGCGATCCAGCGGCGTGGTCGGCACTAGCGCCCGAAAGCGGTTCGCCCCCACGGCAAATGCCTCAATCTCGTCCTCTTGCGCCAAAACCTGAGGAATGTCTCCCCCACTGTTTTCCGTCTCGATGCTCACCGAGAGGGTATCCCCCAGTTGCGGATTCGTGGGACTCACCCGCACCTCTAGCGATCGCACCGGTTCTGCGATCGCCAACACTAACGAAAAAGCCAACATTAAAAAATTAGCCTTCGGACTTTTTCTCGGCAATTGACCTGTGGGTTTGGCCGGTCTGGAAAACCACCCGCGCCATCCATTCCTTACCGATTCCTCGTAATGCAGCTTCTCGATCATCGTTCAGTTCGCCTTTTCCATATTTGCTCGCTAGCCTAGGTGAAAAGTGGAATCTGTTTCCAATGGAGTTCCTCGGATTTGGCACCCCAATGGTACCGTTTTCAATGGCTTTATCCGCCAAAGAAGAAAACTCCTAAATTTTACCACGATCGCTCCCGTTTCAAAAGCGATCGATTCCCTCGGTCAAAACCCGATCGCAACAGTGGCAATCTCGGCAATCTTCTCTGGACAATGTTCCCGAAAAACCCACTTCAAAAACGGCGTTCCACCACCCTGTCTAGCGCCTTATCTTACAAATTTCGTCCCAATCTGTCGGGAAAAATCGAGGGGTTCAAATTTTCCCTTTTTCCCTGGAAAACCCGCTAAAAATCTCTCTTTCCCCGAGGTACAAACTGGACAAGCATCAGTTTGCTCCGAGGCCATATCCTCCCCAGTGGGATTTACCCCTCATTCACCCCCCACCCATCGGCGATCGCGCTTTCCATCCCCCACCAGAACTTGCCACCCCCGAACACCTCCCCAGGGCAATCTTCCCTTTCTACCACCCTACACCCCCAGAGCGATTCCACATTTGTGCCCCACCCTCCCCATCGCCAAAAAATCGTTATCCTAAACTGTTATAGACCCTCCTATTTCCTCTCAATTTTAAAATAACCGTGCAAGAAGACTTCAGACTCATCCTCGACTTAGTAACCATGCTGGGTGCCGCCGCTGTAGGTGGATTGTTCGCCTCCATCCTGCGCCAACCCGCAATCCTCGGCTATTTACTCGGCGGGATAGTCGTCGGTCCGGCGGGTCTGGGATTGATAAAAGAACTCATTCAAGTAGAAACCCTGGCTCAATTTGGGGTCGCCTTATTACTCTTTGCCCTCGGCGTTGAATTTTCCCTAGCAGAACTGAGAAAAGTAAAATTTATCAGTCTCGGCGGCGGTGGAGCGCAAATTACCCTCACCATCGCCGTCACCAGCGTTATTTCGGTAGTGATGGGGTGGTGTACCTCCTGGACCCAAGGCATCTTCTTAGGCGCGATTTTATCCCTCTCCTCCACCGCCGTAGTCCTCAAATGCCTGATGGAACGCAACGAAACCGACACCCCCCACGGGCAAGTGATGTTGGGCATATTAGTGGTGCAAGACCTAGCATTAGGGCTGATGTTGGCCGTGTTACCGGCATTGAACGAACCCGCAGAAGCCATTGGAATGGCAGTAGTTTCGGCATTGCTGCGAATCGGACTGTTTGCCGCCGGCGCGATCGCCTTCGGCACCTTAGTCGTCCCCCGCTTGCTGCGCCTCCTGGCTAAAACTGAAAGCCGCGAATTATTTCTCCTCGGCGTGGTGGCATTATGTCTGTCCATTGCCTTAGTGACTTACTATCTTGGCTTTTCCATTGAAATGGGCGCATTTGTCGCCGGGTTGATGATTTCAGAAGTGGAATATGCGGACCAAACCCTCACCTATGTAGAACCCTTGCGAGATATTTTTGCCGCCCTGTTTTTTGTTTCCGTGGGCATGCTCATCGACCCCGTGTTTTTATGGAACCATTGGGAACTGATTTTAGAATTGGTATTTTTGGTATTGGTGGGCAAATGCGCCATCGTTACCCCCGTGGTCAGAGCGTTTGGCTATCCCCTGCGGACTTCATTGTTAGCGGGGTTGGGACTGGCGCAAATCGGGGAATTCTCCTTCGTCCTCACCGCCCAGGGACAGGCGATCGGGTTAGTGCCCCGGTCGGTTTATTTGTTGATTTTGGGCACCACTGCTGTCACCTTGGTGGTGACGCCGTTTGTCTTGCGCCTGATGCCGCAAGTTCTCAACTGGGCGGAAACCGTCCCTTGCCTGAGTTGGTTTTTTGAAGAAACCAGCAGCCCCGTGGCGGCTTCTGAAGAGTTGCCCAGACAAAATCACGTGGTAGTCTGCGGTTACGGGCGCGTGGGTCGCAATGTGGTGCAATTACTGCAAGCCCATGATTATCCCTGTGTGGCGATCGATTTATCGGAACGGGCAATTCAGCAACTCCGGACCGCAGGAATTCCCTATATTTACGGCAATGCGGCTTCTTTACACGTGCTAGAAGCGGCAGGGGTCGATCGCGCCTGTACCCTGGCGATCGCCCTTCCCGACCCCATGAGTACCCGCCTTTGCCTCAAGCGCGCCCTGGAACTATCCCCGGATCTCGATGTGGTGGTCCAGGCGAATCAAGTCCACGATATCGAACTGCTTTATCAGCTTGGGGCCTCGGAAGTGGTGCAATCCCAATTTGAGGTCAGTTTGGAACTGACGACTCATCTGTTACTCGCGATCGGTCTGCCCCTTCCCGCTATCCGCCGCGATGTGGAGCAAATTCGCAATCACCACTATCTGGATTTTCGCCCCTCGCGCAGCGCCGCTCAGATTTCTCGCGAATTGCAAGTGGCTGCATCGGATCTCAATAGCAAATGGTACGCTTTGCCAGATGGGTCTCCCCTCGCCGGCATGACTTTGGAGCAAACGGACCTGCGCCGCATCAGCGGCGTCAGCTTAATGGCAATTCGCCGCGCCGATGGGGAAGAAATCGACTACCCGGATTCTCATACCCCGTTGGAAGCAGGGGATAAGTTTCTCGTGGTGGGAGAACCGGAAGAACTGACCATTTTAGAGCAGTTGGCCCGAGGAGAAGTGGCGCTTCCGAAAGAGAATACCTCCTGTCAGTGGCTTCACGTCCCCGAGGAGAGTCCGGCCCCGGGCAAAACCCTGTCTGAGTTGGATTGGCGGCGCGAGTATGACCTGCAGGTGCAGGCGATTCGTCGCGAAGGTCATTTCATTCGCTTTCCCCACGGTGGGACCACTCTCCAGGCCGGCGATCGCCTCCTGGTTGTCGGTAAGCTTTTGTCTCTCAAACGCCTCCAGCGCTGGCTGTGCCCTAACGCCGATTCTTCCCCTTCTACTTCTACCCCAGTGGCAATGGCTAAAGCACAAATTAGCGAAACTGTCAAGGAAATTATCTCTTCCGATCCGGGTTAATGGGGCGAAAAAAACTCCTCTGAAACCGGGTGAGCGCTTCTCCCTCGTCGGTGAAAAAGCCTCGCGTTCGATTGAAAAAAGCGCGAGCTAGAAGCTCGCACTCCTGTTTTACCTAATTTAAACCTGCTCGATTGTCAGCATGATTCGGTGCAATTTTCTCTGCTTTATTCTGAAAAAATTGCCGAGGGTGAAGTCTATAAAACTCGATAATCAAGCATCAGAAATGCGGGGAATCTCTGGCGTTAAACTGTTGCGTAGCCCTCGGGAGTCGAACCCCTTTCGGTTCATCCAGAAAAGGGTCAGGACTTAGGCTTGAGATAAACAATGGATTGTCGCCAGACAATGGTCTGCTGGTCGTAATGATCCAACAGGGAAATGCACTCTTTATCCTGCCAATAAATTTTGCCAGCCAGCAAATCTCCGGTGCTGAGTTTGAGTTCCACCTCTTTTTTGTCTTTAATGATATTTTGAACTTGGCGAATGCTGGGTAGGTTAATATCGAAATCAGTCATAATCTAGATCGTTCCTATGGCTTGTGGATTGGAAAACGCGAAATAACGCGATCGCTCCGGGCAGGGAAAAGCCGAGACATTCGCGATCGCTTCATATCCGCGATCGAATGCGTCAGCATATTCCCCCGTCCCGGCGAACCTTGCCTGCCAGATTCAGCCGGGGGGTCGAAACCTGGCAAGTCAGTCTAACCTTTAACGGAGACTTTACAGTAAAATTAGGAATTCGCAATCACGCAGATCTCAACGGACAGCACAGACACAATGACAATCGAGTTTATCAAATACCAGGGTCTTGGAAATGACTTCATTGTGATGGACAATCGTCACAGTTGCGACCCCATGATAACCCCCGAGCAGGCGCGTCAGCTATGCGATCGCAATTTTGGCATCGGGGCCGATGGGGTAATTTTTGCCCTCCCCGCCACCGGATCCGACACGGACTACACCATGCGGATTTTTAATTCCGATGGGTCAGAACCGGAAATGTGCGGCAATGGAATCCGCTGCCTTGCGCGCTTCTTGGCCGATTTAGAAGCCACCTCAGACCCCGGGAGTGCCGCCCAAGCGCCGAAAAAATATCGCATCCATACCCTCGCCGGGGCGATCGCCCCCCAATTTGACCCGAGCACCGGACTTGTCACCGTGGATATGGGAATGCCCCGCCTTCTCGCCGAGGAAATCCCCACGACCCTAACCCCCCCGGGAGAAAAAGCGATCGCAGTTCCCTTGGAAGTGGCCAGCCAAACCTGGACCGTCACTTGTGTCAGCATGGGCAACCCCCACTGCATTACCTTTGTAGAAGATGTGGACGCCATCCCCCTGGCACAGATAGGTCCACAATTCGAGCATCATCCCGCTTTCCCCAAACGCACCAATACCGAATTCATTCAGGTGATTGCACCGGGACACCTAAAAATGCGAGTCTGGGAAAGAGGCGCTGGGGCAACCCTCGCCTGCGGCACCGGTGCTTGTGCGTCCCTGGTGGCCGGCGTGCTCAACCAACGGTGCGATCGCAAGGCAACCCTGGAACTCCCCGGTGGCTCTTTAATCGTGGAATGGTCCGCGTCCGATGAACGGCTTTACATGACAGGCCCGGCTGAGCGCGTCTTCTCGGGCAGGATCTAACTGGATTTTTCTATAAAAACCGTAAAGCCAAACCAATCAATAAGGGAGAAAATGAATGGGTGGAGGCATTTACCTCATTCAAGATGACGATCGGCTTGTGGAAATGATCGAACAAGCCTATGACACCGAAGATCGACTGCAAGAATTACTGGAAAAATACCCCAACCTGGTGGCCGGCGACCAAATCGATCGCGCCACCCCCCGTCAGTGGTTATTGATTTCCCGGGAAATGCCACTTCCCTCGGATGACGAAGCGGATGGGCGGTGGTCCTTCGAGCATCTGTTTCTCGACCAAAACGCCATCCCCACCCTGGTGGAAGTCAAAAGCTCTCCAGAAACCCGCTTCCGACGCGAAATTGTCGGTCAAATGCTCGACTATGCCGCCAATGTGCTGATTTACTGGCCCCTCGAATCTATCATCGCCCAGTTTGAATCCAATTGCAGAGATGTAGACCGCGATCCCGAACAGGTTTTTGAGGAATTTCTCGGCTCTGATGCCAATGAAGAACGCTTCTGGCAAAAGGTGAAAACCAACCTGCAAGCCGGCAAACTTCGCTTGGTGTTCGTTGCCGAAGAGATTCCGCCGGAACTTCGTCGAGTGGTGGAATTCCTCAACGAACAACTCGACCCTACAGAAGTATTGGCGGTTGAAATCAAACAATACGTCAGCCAAGATGGTCTCAAAACCCTGGTTCCCCGGGTCATCGGTCAAACCGCTGAAGCCCAACAGAAAAAAGCCAGCGCCACTCGGGAAAGACGGCGATGGGATGAAGAGTCATTCTTTTACGAGTTTGAAACCCGACAAGGGTATGAAGAAGCGCAAATGGCGCGCAAGATTCATCAATGGGCGCGGCGCAAAGAACCCACCATTGAGGTGGTATGGGGCACCGGGGATATTTATGGCGGTTTTGCCGCCAAGTTAAAGCAAAAAGGACGCAAGCCTTTTTCTCTGTTTACCGTGGGCATTTCGGGGGAATTCGTGATTTCCAGCAGCAGTTATGCCTCTCAGCCCCCCTTTGATGAGGAAGACCACTGGCACGAGTTGCGATCGCGCTTTAGTTCCGTGGGTTTGTCTCTCCCCGCCGATCCCGCGGAAACCCGGGTGCCCAGTTTCCGCTTGTCTACCCTGCAAGATGACAGCGCTCTGGAAAAGGTGCTCGAAACCTTTGAGTGGGTGGTGGAGCAAATTCAATCCTCCAACCCCTAAGTGGCATCGGCTTTTCCTTGCTCCACCCCCGCCAGGTTCATTCGGACGCCGAACCTCCCTCCGGGGAGGCGTTCGAGCGGGATTATTGAATATCTAACACAATCCCTCTCAATCCGTTGCGCTCGAGCCGTTCCATCATTTCGTCTACTTTATCTTGGGTAGCAAAGGCTCCCACTTGCATCACCATCCGCCCGTTGATTCGGGTGCGAAAGGCATCCGGAACCACCCGCCGCACCCGGGCGCGTTCCCGGGAACTGCTGGCTTCCACAATCACCCGGTAGCGAAGTCCCAAGGTGGCGGCATAGCTGGGCGGCGGCGGCGGTCCGTCGGTGCTGGCAGTGCGGGTATCTCCCACATCTGGCACGCTACTCCCCCCATTGCCAATCGGCGCGTTGGGGTCGGGCACCGGTAGCAGGCTGGGTAAGGTGTCGCCGGGACGATTGCCAATTTGAGGATTTGAATTTTGCCGGGTCGGCGGCGGTGGCGCGGTGGACGCAGCACTGTTCTGCGGCGGCGGAACGGGGATTTCTATGGCATTCTCGGCGGTGGGCACCGGAAGGCTGACGGCAGCCGGTGCCGGGTCGGATTGCGGCGCTATGGCACTGGGCGCGGGAAAGGAAGAGGTGGACGGCGGTTCTGGCGCAGGGGCAGGAACGGGACGCGGCGGCGGTATGGGACGCGGCGGTTCGTTGCGCGCCACGGTGGTTTCCAGTTGCGGATCGATCGCCCCGTTTAAGTCTAAGCGCCCTGCAGTGCGATCGCTGGCAACTTCGTTTCCAAATGCCGGAATAATTTCTCCGGTGGCGCTCACGTTAATGTCTAACTCTCCATTATAGCGCACCACATTGCCCCCAGGTTCGGCAGTGGTTCCCAAGTTCGGACGGGAAGACCCCACCGCCACAACTCCATGCTCTCGATTTCGCTCGATGCGATTGTTCCGCAATATCGGTTTCGCTTCACCGTGAATCACCACTCCATCTCGATTGTCGGTAATTTGATTCCCAATCAACAGCGGTTGGGCTTCTCCGCCAACGTTGATGCCAAATCCGGTGCGCTCTACGATGTTATCGCGCACTTCTGCCCGCGCTGTGCCATAAATTGTCATGCCATTGGCCCCATTTTGCACGAAATGATTCTCGCGAATCGTCGGGGTGGCATCCCCCACCACGGAAATCCCATCATGGCCATTTCCGGTAAAGGTGTTCTGCATCACCGCGATCGCCGTGGATTCTATCCACAACCCATACCCGCGCTGGTGGGGGTTCCTCACGGTAACACCAGACAAACTGGTTCCATTCGCCGCCACGATCGCTACATTTTGACTGGCTGAACTTCGACTGAGGTAATTCCCTCCCCCCTCAATCGTGATTCCCTCTCCCCTTTTGTCTGGATTCCCTTTAATCCGCACCTGGGGTTTGAGCATTAAGGGAAACCGTTCCCCATTCTCGGGAGTGTAAGTCCCCGGAGCGAGTACGATTTCAGTGTTGGGTTTGGCTTGTCGCAATGCCTGGGTAATGGTTTTGAACGGCTGGTTTTCACTTCCGTCCCCCGTCTGGTCATTCCCACTGCTAGGATTGACAAACAAGGAGCTGACTTCGGCTTGCTCCTCGGTGCCATCGCTCTGCGCGATCCCCTGCGGCGGTGCCATCTGCGCCCATGCAGCGGGCCAGTGCAGCCAAAATAATGCTGTGGTGGCAACTCCCAAGCGGATTAACTTGCCACTCGGGTTGAGTTGAGATCGAATGGGGTTGATGAAACTCACGACTCTCCTCCAATTTTGAGTTGAACGTTTCGCCAAAACTATTTCCCGTTTCTTGATGGGGACAGGGTTGGGGGTCAACCGATCGCCCGGTGGGGTTTTACCCTCGCACCCGCGAACCGGTTGATTTTTTATGTCAAAATAATTTAATCCCTGAAAATAGATAAAAAAATCTCGGTCTATAAGAACAAATTTACCTCATTACAGTTGATGGATCTTCACTCGGCTAGAAAATGTCAAACTTGATGCTTACCACCGAACAAATGAATGGGGGTTGCAATGGGTGAAAAACACAGCGGTCTCGCTAAGGTGCCGGAGTTCGTTACTCCACAGGCACAGCCCGCGCTTTGCCGCATTTTAGATGCGAATTTAGACCGCGCTCGCGAAGGCTTGCGAATTCTCGAAGAATGGTGTCGCTTTGGCCTCGAAAGCGGTTCCCTGGCTAATGAATGCAAGGAGATGCGCCAGGAACTCGGGCGCTGGCATAGTCCGGAATTGCGGGCGGCCCGCAATACCCCCGGAGATCCGGGCACGGATCTGACTCATCCAATGGAAGAACGGCGCGAAAGCATTCATACCCTATTACAGGCGAATTTCTGCCGAGTGCAAGAAGCCCTGCGCGTGCTGGAAGAATACGGCAAGCTTTATCACCCGCAAATGGGTGGGTTGTTTAAGCAGATGCGCTATCAGGTTTATTCCCTGGAAAGCTATTTATTGGCTTACCGCCGTCGTCAGCAACTCGAGCGCGCTCAGTTGTATTTGGTCACCTCCGTTAGCGATCGCTTGTTCTCGATTATAGAAGCAGCGGTAGAGGGCGGCTTAACTTTAGTTCAGTACCGTGACAAAAATACAAATGACGCTCAACGCCTCCGGAATGCTGAAAAACTTCGCGAAATCTGTCACGATTACGGGGCGCTGTTTATTATGAACGATCGCGTGGACCTGGCTTTGGCTGTAGATGCTGATGGCGTCCATCTCGGTCAAGATGATGTTCCCACTTCCCTAGCTCGTCAGCTCCTCGGTCCTCACCGCTTGATCGGTCGCTCGACCACCAATCCGGAAGAAATGGAACGGGCGATCGCTGAAGGGGTGGACTATATTGGGGTCGGTCCGGTTTACGAAACCCCCACCAAGGAAGGCAAACCACCTACGGGTTTATCTTATGTCAGATACGCGGCGGAAAATTCGCCGATTCCTTGGTTCGCGATCGGCGGAATCGATATGCACAATCTCAATGAAGTCCTCGACTCCGGTGCCGATCGCGTGGCTGTGGTGCGCGCCATTATGGAGGCGGAACAACCCACGTTGGTCACTCAGTATTTCCTCTCGCAAATTACTCGCATCCAAAACCTGAAAGCTCTCGAAGAACGTCACCCTCAGTCTCATGTCTGAAATCTCGCTTCACGTTAATGGCGAACCTCGCAGTTGCCCCCCAGGAACCTCTGTGCCTCAATTCCTGGAACTCATCGGCTTGAATCCCCGTTTGGTGGCGGTGGAGTACAATGGCGAAATCCTCCACCGCCAATTCTGGAGCGAAACGGAAATTCAACCGGGCGATCGCCTCGAAATCGTTACCATCGTCGGTGGCGGCTAGTCGTCCCTCCCCATCTTCCACCCTGGGGGAGGCAATTTGCTTGGGAGTTGTCCGTTCTCTATCTCGGTTTTTTCACCCCAGGTTCGGTAATTCTCCCCGGAATCCTTCGTCAGCCCGATGTCTGCTTTGCGAAGAAAGCGATACATTAGCTTCTCGGCGGGAAGCCCCGCGCTCTACCCGTGCTTGGTGAGCGTCGGGATGAGAGCCAGGGGAAATGGAGG
>NZ_JAYFEQ010000565.1:0-24733 GCF_055795085.1 Phormidium sp. CCY1219
CCGCCTACGCGGACTAATAAAAGGCGGGCGATTGAAATCGCGCCTGGGCAGGCTAAGTCCGCCTACGCGGACTAATATAACTGATAGAACTCGTTCCCAGCATGTGCTGGGAACGGGCAATCGGAGGCTATGCCTCCTGTTACCCATTGTGTTCCCCTAGTTGTTTGCGGAGGCACTGGGATAGTGCTGCAAGACTTGCTGCAAATAGTGTCCGGTGTAAGAGGTGGGATGTTGGGCGACTTCTTCGGGGGTACCGCAGGCGATCGCTTCCCCGCCTTTGTCTCCCCCTTCCGGTCCGAGGTCGATTATCCAATCCGCACAACGAATCACATCTAAATTGTGCTCGATAACTAAAACCGAATTGCCTTTATCCACCAACCGTTGCAACACATTTAACAACTGATGCACGTCATAAAACGATAACCCGGTGGTGGGTTCGTCAATTAAATACAGGGTTTTCCCCGTGGCGCGACGAGACAATTCGGTTGCCAATTTTACCCGTTGCGCTTCTCCCCCGGAGAGCGTTGGGGCGGGTTGTCCCAAATGAATGTAACCGAGACCCACATCAACCAACGTCTGCAAGCGGTTTTTCGCTCTGGGAATATTTTTAAACAATTCTAACGCTTCTTCCACGGTCATATTCAGCACGTCAGCAATGGATTTTCCCTTGTACTTCACTTGCAGGGTTTCTCGATTGTACCGCGCACCTTTACAGATTTCGCACTGCACGTAAACATCGGGCAAAAAGTTCATGGAAATTACATTAACCCCTTGTCCGCCACAAGCTTCGCAGCGTCCTCCTTTGACGTTAAATGAGAATTGTCCCGGTTTGTAACCTCGCGCTTTTGCTTCGATGGTTTGGGCAAATAGTCCGCGAATCACATCAAAAACCCCGGTATAAGTTGCCGGATTAGAGCGCGGGGTTCTGCCAATCGGCGATTGGTCGATGACAATCACTTTATCCACGGCATCTTTCAGTTGTTCTTCTCCTGGGGCGTCCAAGGCATCCATTTCTTTGGGAAAGGGGACGCGACGGGTGAGGTGATGTTGCAGCGCCGGATAAAGCAGTTCGTTAATTAAGGTGGATTTGCCGGATCCGGAAACCCCGGTGACGCAGATTAATGTTCCTAATGGAATTTCGACGGTAATCTGTTGTAAGTTGTTGCGGCGACAGCGTTTCATTACCAGCGATCGCCCATTTCCGCTTCTTCGTTCTGCCGGGGTTTCGATGACTTTGCGCCCGGAAAGATATGCCCCGGTGAGGGAGTTTTCCGCCTTTAAAATTTCCCCTAAATCTCCTTGGGCGACAATCTCGCCGCCATGCACCCCGGCACCCGGACCGATATCGACGATACAATCGGCGCTGCGAATGGTATCCTCATCATGTTCGACCACAATCAAGGTATTGCCCAAGTCGCGCAACTTGGTTAAGGTATGCAGCAGACGCCCGTTATCGCGCTGATGCAGTCCGATGCTGGGTTCGTCGAGTACGTATAGCACGCCCGTCAAGCCGGCACCAATTTGGGTGGCGAGGCGAATGCGCTGGGCTTCGCCGCCGGAAAGGCTCATGGCGGGGCGGTCTAGGGTGAGATAATCCAATCCCACATCCAGGAGAAATTGCAGTCGGGCGCGGATTTCTCTGAGAACCAGTTCGGCAATTTTGGCTTGCCGATCGCTCAACTCCAATTGCTCGATCCGCTCTAAAGAGTCGCCAATCGAAACGCTGGTTAATTCGCTAATCCCATATTGTCCCACGCGCACGGAAAGTGCTTCGGGTTTGAGGCGTTTTCCCTGACAACTCTCGCAGGGGCGATCGACTAAATACTGTTCTAATTTTTGCTTTTGCAATTCGGTGGCGGTTTCTTCATATTGCCGCTGCAAAATTGGCAGTGCTCCGCTATAGCGTCGGTAGGCATCCCACTGTTCGATCCAGATAGCTTCATCGGTGCCATATAAAATTGCATTTTGCTGGTCGCGGGTTAAATGCTTCCACTGGGTGTCTAGTTCAAAGCCATAGATTTCCGCGAGATTGTAGAGCATGGACAGATAGTAGGAGTTTTCTTTCTCCGCCCAAGGCGCGATCGCTTCATAAACCGGCGCATCGGGATTGGGCACCACTAAATCGGCAGCAAAGGTGCGAAAACTGCCCAATCCGTGACAGGTTTCGCAAGCGCCATAGGGGGAATTAAAGGAGAACAATCGCGGCGAAAGTTCTTGCATCACCGCGCCATGTTCGGGACAGGCAAAGTTTTCGGAAAAAACGATTTCTGCGGCGGAATTATCGGCAGCTTCGGTGTTATTGAGCAGGTGAATAATGGCGATGCCATTGGCATGACGCAAGCTGGTGGCGAGGGAGTCAAAGAGTCGTTCTTCGATGCCCGGTTTTTTAATCAGTCGGTCTACGACAATTTCGATGGTATGGGTGGCGTTTTTATTCAGGGCGATTTTGTCGGAAAGGTCGCGCACTTCGCCATCCACGCGCACGCGCACGAAGCCTTCGGCGGCGAGACTGGAGAGGAGTTTTTTGTGAGTTCCTTTTTTGCCGCGCACCACGGGGGCGAGGATTTGGAATTTGGTGCGATCGGGCAGTTCCATCACTCGGTCGCACATTTCGTCAAGGGTTTGCGGGGCGATGGAGCGATCGCAAATCGGGCAGTAGGGAGTTCCGGCCCTTCCGAATAATAACCGCAGGTAATCGTAAATTTCGGTGACGGTGCCCACGGTAGAACGCGGGTTGTGCGAGGTAGATTTTTGGTCGATGGAAATTGCCGGGGAGAGTCCTTCGATGGATTCGACGTCGGGTTTGTTGACTTGTCCGAGGAATTGGCGGGCATAGGCGCTGAGGGACTCGACGTAGCGACGCTGACCCTCGGCGAAAATCGTATCGAAGGCGAGGGAAGATTTGCCGGAACCGGAGACGCCGGTAAACACGATCAGGCGATCGCGGGGCAATTCGAGGTCGAGGTTTTTCAGGTTATGCTGTCTCGCGCCGCGAATGCGAATTCCGTGGCGAACCGCACTAGGAGGGAGTACGCTGTGGGCGAGGGATTTTCCGTTTAAGTTTTCTACAGGGGGGTTTTGACGGCGATCGGCACGTTTAGGCATAGTTGGTTTCGATACATTACTTAACAATTTTAGCGCTCTGCGGTGCCGATCGCGGGGTGGAGAATCATCGGGTGGGGGTTCGGATATCCGGGGGGTGGTGCGTCACCCCCGCATTTGAGTGGCGGGGGTGGTGCTGGATTATTCCATCTCCGGGATTGGGGCAAACCCTTGACGTTGGATGTTTTCGGTGACGGTGCGCGGTTCGAGGAATTGCAGCAGGTAATCCGGACCCCCGGCTTTGGATCCGACGCCGGAGAGTTTAAATCCGCCGAAGGATTGGCGGGCGACGATCGCGCCGGTAATTCCTCGGTTGATATACAAGTTGCCCACTTCAAACTCGGCGGTGGCGCGCTGGATGTGGGACGGGGTGCGAGAATACAGCCCGCCAGTGAGGGCGAATTGGGTGCCGTTGGCAATCTCTAGGGCTTCGTCGAAGGTCTTGGCGCGCATCACCGATAGGACCGGCCCGAAGATTTCTTCTTGGGCGATCGCCGCATCGGGGCGCACTTCGGTAAAGATAACCGGACCGATGAAGTAGCCGGTGTCGGGGGCGGGCATTTCCAGGGCGAGTTCTGCCTCGGATTTGCCTTTGTCGATGTAGCCGCGTATGCGATCGCGGGCGCTGGCATCGATAACTGGACCGACTTGGGTGCTGGGGTCTTCGGCGGCACCGACATTCAGCGATCGCGTGGCTTCGAGGGTGCGAGTCAGAAAGCTCTCGTACACCGGTTCGAGGACGATGGCGCGGGAACAAGCGGAACATTTCTGGCCGCTATAGCCAAAGGCGGATTGCACCACTCCCGCCACGGCGCGGTCTAAATCGGCACTTTCATCGACGATTATCGCATTTTTGCCGCCCATTTCGGCAATCACTTTTTTCAAGTGGCGTTGTCCCGGTTGTAGCACGGCGGCGTCGGCATAAATGCGGCAGCCCACTTCTTGGGAACCGGTAAAGGCGATGGTATTGACTTCGGGATGTTTCACTAAGTGCGAGCCAACGCTGGACCCCTGGCAAGGTACGTACTGAAAGACGCCGGGGGGAATGCCGGCCTCGATGAGGATTTCGCCAATTTTCGCGGCGATGACGGAGGAGACTTCGGCGGGTTTTAATAAGGTGCAGTTTCCAGTGACTAGGGAGGCGACAGTCATGCCGGTGGGAATGGCAAAGGGGAAGTTCCAAGGGGCAATGACCACGGTGATGCCGCGCGGTTGATAGTGATAGCGATTGGTTTCGCCGGCGACATCGTAATTATATCCGCGCGCCAGCCGTTCCATTTCGTTGGCGTAGTAGCGACAGAAGTCGATGCCTTCGGAGACTTCGCCATCACATTGGCTCAAGGGTTTGCCTACTTCTAGCATCATCCAGGCGCAGAGTTCTGGTCGCCGTTGTTCCATGAGGTCGGCGGCTTTGCGAAGGATGGCGGCGCGTTGGGCGGGCGGGGTGTTGCGCCACTGGGGTAAGGCGGCTTTGGCGGTGGCGATCGCGCGATCGGCTTGTTCGATGGAGAGCAAGCCGATGGTGCCGATGGTTTCGCTGGGGTTGGAGGGGTTTACAGAGTCTACGGTGTTGGCGGTGTTGATGCGATCGCCGTTGATACGGGGTAAATAGGTTTTGCCGAGTTGCTGACGCACGCTTTGCAAGGCTTGCACCACCTTTTCTCGCGCTTGGGCGTCGGCGAAGTCGGTATCGGCGGCGGCGTTGGGCAGTGCGGGGCTGTGGATTTCGAGTTCGCCTTTGCCGTTGGGATTCGGCGGTGCGATCAGTTCTTCCCCGGGTCGCTCTTCCAGGCTTTGGCGCAGGAATGAGGTGTTGGCGGTGTTTTCCAGCAAGCGCCGAATCAGATAGGCCATGCCGGGAAGCAGTTCCCCGTAGGGGCAGTACATCCGCACGCGATGCCCTTGTTGTGCTAAGACTTTGGCGAGTTTATCTCCCATGCCATATAGCACTTGCAGCTCGAAGCGACGGCGCGGGATGTTGAGGCGTTGGGCGAGGGCGATCGCTTTCGCTTGGGAGCGCACGTTGTGTGAGCCAATGGCGGCGTAGATATATTCGTGATTTTCCAGCAGCAGTTCGGTCAACCGCTCGAAATTCGCATCGGTGGCGGCTTTGTCGTTATACACGGGTTGCGGCCAGTGTTTCTGCTTGGCAGCAATGGTTTCTAAATCCCAGTAGGCTCCTTTGATCAGTCGCAGGGTGACGGGAGTGCCCCGCTGTTTTGCCCATTCAATTAAGTCTTTCAGGTCTTTTTCGCTGTCGCGCAAGTAGGCTTGCAGGGTGAGGCCAATATGCCGCCGATGGCGAAATTCTTCTTCGAGGAGCAACCGTTTGAGGATCGAGAAGGTGAGGTCTTTGTAGTGATATTGTTCGATATCGAAGTGAACCCCCGCGCCCACTTTCTCCGCGTGACGCAGCAGGGTGCGGATGCGATCGCTAACTCGTCGTTCGCTTCCTTTGGCATCCAAAGGGTCGAATTGCGAGTAAAATGCGGTTAACTTCACCGAAACCTGCACTCGGGGCAGTTCTTCCCCATCCGCTTCGTCAATCTGCGGCACTTTCGGCCATTTTTTCGCCGCCTCGGTAAGTTGGGTCATCAATTCCAGATAACCCTCTAAATAGGACTGGGCTTCGGCTTCGGTAATCACCGCTTCTCCCAGTAAGTCCATCGTAAATGCCATTTTGTCTTTCCGCAGGCGTTCGATGGTTTTTATCGCTTGTTTGATGTTTTCCCCGGCAATGTACTTTTGCGCCAGGGTCTCCACCGCTGTGGATACTGTGGTGGCGGCAATTTGCCCGGGCATTGAGTCGCCACTGCTAAAGTTGAGCAGTTTTTTCAAGGCGTCGGGGAGTTCGACTTCCTCTACGGTTAGGTATTCTTTTAAATGACGCGCAATTTCCGCTTTGCTACGCAATGCAGGCAAACAGTCAATGAAGCGAAAGAGCTGCACCCGCAACCCGGGGTTGCTCATCGCCCAGGCAAGCAGTTTATCATCCCAGCGCATTTGATCTTGCAACTGGGCGAAAAATGAGCGTTTCTCCTGAATTGCACTGAGCAGTTGCTTGGCGATTTCTTGGGTTTTCGCCTCGTCGGTTTTGTTCTCGGACCGTTGTACTACCACGGCTTTTTTTACCCTCTATCTGTCGATCTGCCTGTAGTCCACTCAGACCCCTGAGCGGACTACAAACTTAATATTGTATCGTATTTCTCCCCCCACATTCTGGCGAAAATCTTCGGCACTCTCCGGTTTAAATGTTAAGTTTTTTTACGCTACGAATGGGGGCTTTATTGGTGCTATATATTGCACTTATTTGGTGAGTTTAACACTGGCGCAAGCAAATTGTCAAGGGCGATCGCTTTTTTCGATTTCTCCCCCGCCTCAACTTTCACAAAATTCTCGCGATTTACCCGCCCTTACACCCCATTTACCCATCGATTGCACTGCCAAGCTAGGGCAATCCTACCCTATTTTTTTCCCTTAATTTTCCGCATCTTGGCGCGGATCCAAGCGCCCAGCTTTTGCCCGAGGGGAATGCAGGCGCGCTTGACGATGTTCGAGATTAATTTAAGTTTTTCTACCGGGGTGGTGGGCTTGCGTTTTTGTCGTTCTTCTTCTATAATCTCCCAAGCGGTTTCCGTGAAAGAAAGCCGTTGTTCGGACTGTTTCAGCCATTGGATGACTGTGTGAATTATCCGCTCTTTCACCGTGCGGCGGCGACGCAGACGCACGTCAGAGGACAAACTCGGATAGCGTTTATCTAATTCGGAAAGGCTGTGGTCGGCCCATTGTTTGACTTTGGCGTTTTTGCTTTGCAGCAGGTCTTGGCAGGTTTTCCACGCTAGGCGAGGTTTCCCATCCCCTTCGTAAGCGATCGCTAATGCCATTTTGGTGCGTTCTATGGTGGGTTGGTGCAATTCTAGTTCTAGGACGCTTTCTAAATGGGCGATCGCCTCTCCATAATCCTCCGCTTTGAGCGCCGCTATCCCCGCTCTAAAATTGGTACTGTTCATCGGGTTTACCCCCCCATATTCGGGTTAAATTTGAATCATTTCATCTCCCCTGGGGTTTGTCATTGGTCAATTGACCAATGACCATTGACCAATGACTCGCTTAATTCAGTTTTACCCTTCGCATAACTTGGTCATAATGGTGTCGTGGTCTTCTCCTTGTGCCACCCATGCTTCTGCTGGTTTGAGGCGATCGCTCAATCCCAGAACGAAAATATTAAATTCTGCGCCCAAGGATTCGCAGGCGGTTTGGACGCAGTGGAGGTCGCGACCCGTCAACTGACTGAAATAGGCGCTTAAAATGCCGGCTTCTAGGAAACAAACCGGGCGCTTCCAGTTGGGGGCTTTGGCGGTATAGGGAGAGTGTTTCGTTTTCACCGCCAAAAAGCCGCGATCGTAATACTCCTGATTGAAATTCAAAATGCCCCAGCCATTGGTTTTCCAAAGCTGTTGCAAACATTGGAGAAATTCTACCATCTCCATTTCGGCGATCGGTTTGCCATAATACTCGTTAATTTCTTCGCAAAATCGCACGTAGAAATTTTTCCCCCACCACTTGCCACAGTTAAACAAAACCAGGCGCGCCGCCGATCCGGTTTCTTCTTCTAACCCGGCATAAATTGCATCAATCAAGGTTTCCGGAACTGCCAACAAGCGATCGCCGCGTCGATTTTCCAGCAGTCCGAGTTCTAAATCACCCCGCACGTAAACATCATAAGCAAAATAATTCCCCGGCAAGTGTTTGTCTTTAACCAAATTGGAAATCGAAATCATAGTCGCGCTCCTGAATCGTTAATATTTGAAGCTTTCACTTCCCGCAGACGCACCCCGGCACGTCTCGACTCCTCCTTGTCTCTCAACTGTAAGCTATGAGACTGATTTTTCACCGCTCAATTGCGCTCAACTTAAGCCCGCTGATTCTGCCAATAGGATTTTCTTGGCTTGATCCACAAACGGCAACAGCAAGGGGAGTTGTTTTTCGGAGAGATGTTTTTTCAAGCTAGCGAGCAACAGTTGATAAATCTTTTCTTCAATGGGTTGGGTGTTGTGGGTTTCCACTAATCCTTTCATCCAATCTTGCAAGCGCAGTTGGAGAAATTCGGGGTCGCTCAATAACATGGCGGTGGCGCAGTAGCGGACAATCAGCAGCCAATGCTTCAGCGATCGCTCTAAGGTTTCTTGGTTTTCGTTGGGAAAGGCTTTGACCAGGTTATCCGCCACTGGTTGAAAGATGGGTTCTTCTTTTTCCCGGAGGAGTTCGTAAGTTTCCATGCGCCTTGCTAAAGATGCAGCATAGCGACGAAACAGTTCGATTTCGTTGGCTTGAAGATAGCGTTCTTCTGCTTGCTCCAATAGGCGAGAAATTTCTGGATGCATGATGGTTTAGGGATGTTGGATATAAGATGCTAAGGTTTGGGGAGAAAAAATCCCGGCGATCGCCTGGGCATTTGCAGGGCTAAAACGCATCGAGCAGATCCCCGAGGGTGACTTCTTCAAATTCAGAATCCTTCGGCGGAAGCGCTGCAGAAACTTTTGGCACCGAACCCACTTCTGGCGTCCCTTCCCAGGGAAGCAAGCGGAAATAGTCCGCCACGGATAAGCTCAAGCGAGACGTGGGGGTGGCGCGATCGCCATTCCCCCGGGTGGCGAGGGATTGTCCTTGCCAATTACATTGACTAAAAAAGTCTGCAACCGATAGTTTTAACCAAGAAGTCTCGGCGGTCATTTTAATCGTTCTCCTGCTTCTAAGCGAGTTTGAATATCGCGAGCGGTTGCCCCTTCATTTTGCCAAAAAGCAGCCGCATCAATGCGGTCTTGACTGCCAAGCAAAAATTTACAATAGGTTTCCCCCATTGAGTAGCATTGCAGCTCGATGCAGCTCAGTTTTTTTCGCACCAAAGCGGTGAAAAATCCGGCAAACAAGCCGGCATAGATATAACAAACTGGTTTGCCCACATCGCCGAGGGTACGAGCCACTGCAGAATCAAAGAGGTTAATGAACATAAAGCCATGCTTGCGATCGCTTAAATCCACTTCCCAGCGTCCCCATCCCTGGGCGGTAAAGGGCCACCACCAGGTTTCGAGCAAAAACATCAAATTCGCTTGGCGGATCTCGCGCTGATATTCTTTTTCAAACCACTGTTTGAAAAACTCCGCATCCTTGGTTCCCCATTGGCACCCAATGGTGTACATAATCACCGATGAAGCGCTACCCACTTCTTCTTCTAAACCCTCCACCAGTCCGACGATAAAATCTTCGCTGGCAAAGAGATTGCGCGACTGGTTCCAGTCGGTGACGATTCCCGTTTCCGGTTGAAACGAGAAAAAGTCTTGAAACCCATAGTGGTTGTGCTTTTTGGAGGGTTTCTTTTTTGAACTACCTGCTGATTTGGACTCTGGCTTTTTTCCGGTGGATACCACCATGTTACGCTACTCCTTTGATGACTAGGCTCAGTGCGATCGCATTTCAGCTTGATGTCAGTGAACCCACAGACTCAACCCGGTGGGTCGGTGACTCATCGCACCATCTCTATCTAATTGTAGGAAACTTATCTGGCAAGTTAAAACGTTAATTTCTCGGAAATCGGGTGAAAAAGTACAAATCCCCGGTGGGGCGTCTCTAACAAGCACTTGGCTAAATTAAATGGGAGCTTTTCCTTGACATTTCCCCACTTTTGTGCTACACCAGTGTGAAACCTGGAAATCTTTCGATCGCAGTCGGTCTTTTCCGAAAACCCAGGCTCAGACAACTGAGGAGGAAGACCGGGCAAGACCCTCTCTGCACGTCAGGGCGAGCGGTGATGTCAGCCAACCGTTGCGGCGCTTTCCTCATGGCCACCGAATCGCGCCTCGGGTCTGACGCCGATCGCGGAACTATCCACCCGGCGATCGCTTTTCCCATACCATCGGCTGTATGTTTCGAGTCGATTTCCAAATTCGTCTTTTTGAACAATTCAGGGGAGGGGGTAATGAAAACCTATGCAGGGATTTTAATTGGCATCGATGACTATAAATTTTTCCAGCCGTTAAGCTATGCCAAACAAGACGCCCAAGGGGTTAAAAATTATCTGGTGGAAAAAGCCGGGTTTACCCCGAACCGATGCGTATTGCTTACCGAAACTGCATCCAGGAGAGATAGCCACTCCCCCTATCCCACAAGAGACAATCTGGTGTGGGCGATCGATGACATCTGTCGCAATCGCTTACATGCCGGCGATGTGTTGTGGTTCTTTTTCAGTGGCTACGGCGTAAGCTGGGAAGGCGAAGACTATTTGATGCCCATTGAAGGCAATCCGGAGGACATCCCGGGAACGGGAATTTCTATGCGATCGCTTTATAGCACCCTCCAGTCTTGCCCCGCCGAACAAATCGTGGTCTTCCTGGATATGAACCGCGCCACCGGCACCAGCGCCGATGAAACCATCGGCGTGGATACCATCTCCCTCGCCCGGGAAATGGAAATTCCCACGGTCATCTCTTGCCAACACAACCAATTTTCTCGCGAAACTGCCGCACTGCAGCATGGCTTTTTTACCACCACACTCCTAGAAGCATTGAAAGCGGGTCGCGGGCACACCCTGGAAACTCTGGCGCAATACATGGGCGATCGCTTACCTCAACTGTGCGAAGAACACTTTCGCCCTGCACAACATCCAATGTTCTCCGTTCACCCGTTGGTTAAATTTCCCCAACCCATTTTACCCGAACTCGGTCCGAGCGTTCCAGAACAAAACTGGGCTGCCGCTGTGCCCCTCAGCGCGGGCAAGGCAAACCTGGAACCTTCCGAGGAAACGCCCCCGCAAAACGCGCCACCGCCGACGAACCAAACCGTACCACCGGCGATCGCCCCTCCCACCACCTCCTCGGGCAATGGTGTCTCTACCAATGGAGATACAAATAACGCCAAGACTTCCAAACCGTCGCAACCTCCCACCGCCACCCCCAAACCACCCCCACCACGGGAAGAAAAATCTAACACCGTAGGTAAGTTGCTCTTCTGGGGCGGTATCTTGGCCCTGATTTTGCTGCTGGGCGTCTTGCTGCGGACTATTCTCAGTGTGATGCAAGGCACCACCCCCGAACCCCAGGTGGTGGAATCCTTGCCGACTGTGACGGATGAAGCTCCCCAAGCAATGGAAACCACCACCATCCCCCCAACACAAGAACAGCCGGAAGCCGCAACTACCGAAGACACGGAAGCGGCAACCCCGGAAGACACGGAAGCGGCAACTACTGAAGACACGGAAGCGGTAACTACTGAAGACACGGAAGCGGCAACTACCGAAGATACGGAAGCGGCAACCTCGGAAGACACGGAAGCGGCAACTACCGAAGATACGGAAGCGGCTAATGCTGGGGATGAGGAAGCGGAAACCACCACTGCAGCGGACGATCGCACTCAACCGCTGAGTGCAACTCCCGCCAGCGAAGGCGCAGCGGAAAGGGGCGATCGCGAACCGTTGGATCGGGCAAGATTGTCGTTGGAAAATACCCAAGCATCGCAATTCACTCAGGCGATCGCCCAAGCGCGACAAGTGCCAGAAAACGATCCGCTTTACGACCAAGCCCAGGAACAGATTACCCGCTGGGGTGAGGTGATTCTCGATATTGCGATGGGGCGCGCGAAACAGGGCAATTATGAAGGGGCGATCGCCGCCGCCAAATTGGTACCGCCCGATCGCGAGCAACTGAAAGCCCAGGTGCAGGAAGTCTTACCGGTTTGGGAACAGCAATACAAACTCGAACAAGCCAACCGACAGCGATTGCTCGAAGCCCAGAAACTGGTCAAACCCGCACAGGCGTCTACCTACAGCAAGGCGATCGCGATCGCCAGCCAAATTCCGGCAGGTCAACCGCAATACGAACAAGCCAGAGCGCTCATCAATCGCTGGAGCGATAAAATTTTCGACATCGCCCAATATCGCGCCCGTCGTCGTCGCTTCAGTGCAGCCATTCAAGCCGCCCAATTAATCCCCGAAAACACCACCGCCTATCCCGCCGCCCAAGAGGCGATCGAAAAATGGGAACAGCGACGGCGATAATCAAGAATTGAGAATTGAGAATGAAGAAGAAACTGTTTTCTCAATTCTCAATTCTCAAGGCTGCACTCAAGCCGCCGAGGAGGTGAATTGAGCCTGGGCTAAAGGGATGTGAATGTAGAATGTCGTGCCCTGTCCGGGTTGAGAAACGCAGGAGATAGTTCCCCCATGTTTTTCCACCACAATTTGATAGCTGATAGAGAGTCCCAAACCGGTGCCAGACCCCACAGGTTTGGTGGTAAAAAACGGGTCGAAGATGCGCGATCGCACCTCCTCGGAGATTCCCGACCCATTGTCAGCGATGCAGATAACGACCGAGGGCGTTGGGGGAGGTGGGGAGAGATTCGTCACGGTGGAAGAGTTTGCCATTTGGCGATCGTCTCTGAGGAATTCAGTGCGAATCGAGATTCGTTTGGGGTGGGCTTGCATTTCTTGCACGGATAAGCCGCGATCGCGGATCTCTAGCGCATCAATTGCATTACTCAAAATATTCATAAACACCTGATTCATCTGCGCCGCATAGCACTCCACCGGGGGCAACTCCCCATATTCCTTCACCACTTCAATTCCGGGGCGATCGGGTCGGCTTTTCAGTCGCGGTTGCAGAATCAACAGGGTGCTGTCGATCCCTTCATGCAAATTCACCGGAATTTTCTCCGCGCGATCCAAGCGCGAGAAATTCCGCAACGACGACACCAAACCGCGAATCCGGTTTACCCCCACTTTCATCGACTGCAACAGTTTGGGCAAATCTTCGCGCAAAAAATCCAGTTCGATCGCTTCGGCAAACTCTTGAATCTCCGTTTCCGATGTAGGATAATGCGCCTGGTAAAGTTGCAGCAATTCGAGCAAGTCATCGGTATAGTCGCCGGCGTGGTTGAGATTGCCAGAAATAAAATTAACCGGGTTATTGAGTTCGTGGGCCACCCCCGCCACTAACTGGCCCAAGCTGGCCATTTTTTCGCTTTGCACCAGTTGGCTTTGTGCCTCCTGTAAGGAGTGGAGGGCGCTGCTGAGTTCGGCGGTTTGCTTTTGGGTTTTTTCCAGCAATTCCGCTTGTTGAACCGCGATGCCAAACTGAACGCCGATTTGAGCGAGCAATTCCACTTCATCCTCATGCCACTGTCGAGGCCCGGAATTTTGATAGGCAGCTAACAATCCCCAGAGGGTGTTTCCCGGCATAATGGGGACGATAATGTAGGCTTTGGCTTGAAATTGTTCCAGCAGGCGAATGTGACATTCGGAATGGCCGACATTATAGATATCGTCCACTGCCAAGCTTTGATTGTGACGGTAGCGACCCCCGGCACTTTCTTGCAAGTGAGTATCGGCGATCGGGGGTAGGTTTCCCACCAAGGCATTCCAGCCCGGGGCAAAGGATTCGGCGACGAAGTAACCACTCCAATCCGGGTTAAAGCGATACACGGCGACCCGATCGCTGTTGAGAAGCTGGCGCACTTCTTGGGTTGCGGTATCGAAAATCGTTTGGATGTCGAGCGATCGCCGAATCCGATCGATGGTTCGGGCTACGGCTTTCTCTCTTTCGGCAACGCGACTTTGTTGCGACACCTGTACCTGCATCACGCCCCGTTCTTCCGACTGTTGCAGCGCCATTGCCAGGAGTTCGCTAATTGCGCCCAGCCATTCAATTTCGCCCGGTTCCCACTGGCGATCGCCCCGGCATTGATGCACGCACAATCCCCCCCAGAGGCAATTGTCTTTTCGCAGGGGAACGGTGAGTTCGCTTCTCACTTGCATGCGATCGCAAAAGTGGCTATCAGGCGATCGCTCTTCCGGGGGCGCGCAAGAGCTGACGCGGATGCGATCGCCTACAACGTCGCATGACTCCACCCGTTCGCCCAACGCCGACACCCACCCGGGTGCCACATCTTCAGCAATAAATTGCCCTTGATTTCCCTCGCCGGCGGGCCACTTGCGAAATACGAGGACGCGATCGGCATTGAGTAACTCTCGCACCGCCTGAGTGATGGTGGTGAATAGGGTATCGAGTTCCACAGACTCGCGAATTTGCCCTAGAATGCGAGTCATGGTTTTATATCGTTCTGATTCAAGCTCGGCGATCGTGCTTGGTTGCGCTGATGCCATACAAAAACCTCCCCATATTGTGGTTATCGGAGTGCCCTCAAAGCTTGGATCGATTTCCCGCCCCCATTCTCCAAAGTTTCTGTGTTCGAGTGGGGAATGCACCGGGGGTAACGACCCACCGAGGGTTAAAACGTTTTAAAATCTGTACCGAAGTTTATTAATTTTGTGAATAGATGCCCTGCTTTCACTCTATTATAGAGCTTCGATTTTTGCTCGTCCTCGTCTTCCAGATTTAAACCCTCGATACCTCCGTCTGGCGGCGCGATCGCCATGATTGATTTAGCTTATTTATTACCCTCATAAAATTTTCCTATCTGGCAATTTTTGCAAGCCCTCACGGCTCTGCATTTTCCCGGGAATCATGCGATCGCTCTAGGGTGTGTATATTTTTTAACAATTTTGGCGGGGAATTTATCGGGGTCAAATTTACCGGAATCGACCCTTTCATGTGCTGACTCTGCGGAAATTTTCCCTGCTAAAATAGCATGTTTCAACTTTAACCATGCCGAGGGAGGAGGGACACGGGAGTGCCGTGTCCTGAAATAAAAGGGGGGTAAACCCTCGAAGAGCGACTACCGCATAAAACGAGCTTGGGAGGGAGAGGACTTTTTCGGCAAACGGTGTGACGGTGCAAGGCGACGACTGACCGGAATTTCAATGGCGAATTCAGTGCCTTGACCCGGTTGGGAAATGCAATCAAATTGACCCCCATGTTTTTCCACCACAATCTGATAGCTAATCGAGAGACCCATCCCGGTGCCTTTGCCGATATCTTTGGTGGTAAAAAACGGTTCAAAAATGCGCGATCGCAGACGTTCGGGAATCCCCGGCCCATTGTCAGAAATCCGAATAATTGCCCGCTTTTCACCCATCGCGCGATCGCTCGCTATTGCCGTGCGAATCGTAATTTGACTGGGGGACTCGCGCCGTTCTTTCTCCGAGCGATCTTTGTCGCGCTGTTCTAAAGCATCGATGGCATTACTCAAAATATTCATAAACACTTGATTGAGCTGGCCGGCATAGCAATCCACCGATGGAAGTTCCCCATATTCTTTCACGACGTGGATTTCCGGACGATCGGACTTTGATTTGAGTCGGTGGTGTAAAATTAACAAAGTGCTGTCAATGCCATCATGGATATTAACCGGCTTCATTTCCGCTTGATCCAAGCGCGAGAAATTCCGCAAACTCAGCACGATACTGCGAATGCGTTCTGCACCGACTTTCATCGAAGCGAGCATTTTGGGGAAATCCTCCACCAGAAAATCTAAGTCAATTTCCTCCATCAACTCGCGCATTTCGGGTTCCGGGTCGGGCAAATACTTTTGATAGAGTTTTTGTAATTCCAGCAAATCATCCGCATACTGACTGGCGTGAGAAAGGTTGCCGTAGATAAAATTCACCGGGTTATTAATTTCGTGAGCGATACCCGCCACCAATTGTCCGAGGCTGGACATTTTTTCCCCTTGAATTAATTGGGTTTGAGCGCTTTGCAAATCTTCTACGGCTTGTTCTAATTCCACCGCTTGGGCTTGAGCTTTTGCGGCAGCGGCTTGACTTTGTTGATATAATTGCGCTTGGCCGATCGCGATCGCGGCTCGATCCGCCAATTGTTGCAGCAAATCGATTTCCGTTTCTTGCCACACGCGCGGGCGATCGCACTGGTGAGCGATCAAAAATCCCCACAGTTCCGAACCCATCCGGATCGGCACGATTAAATTGGCTTTCACCTGAATGGTGGCTAAAAATTCCTGGTGACAGGGGCTAATTTCTGCCGTTGCGATATCGTTAATCGCCCGTACCCGTCCTTTTAAGTACATATTGCAATATTCCAGCGGAATACATCCGGGACAGCGAACCCCCAACACCGACTCCCATCCTGGGCGCAGATCTTCCACGGCGATCTCGCCGAGTCCATCCTTGCCAAACTGGTAAATCACCACGCGATCGGCCTCGAGCAAATTCCGCACTTGTTGCACGATGGTTTGCAAAATCGTGGTTAAATCTAACGTGCTGCGGATTTGGTCGGTAATTTGTTTGAGAATGCGGGTAAATTGTAAAGACTGCTGTAGCTCGGCGGTGCGCTTTTGTACTTGTTGCTCTAAGTTGCTGTTGAGGGAGTGAACTTCTTTATAAAGCAAATATTGCTCGATCGCCATTGAAAAATGATCCCCTAACGACCGCGCCATTTGGGTTTCTTCTACCGTCCATTCGCGAGACTGACCGGTTTTGCGTTCCCGCCATGCCTCAAAAGATTGTCGGGGAAGGAGTTGTTTGAGATTGCTGTCAAAGCGTCCGGCCCAGAGGGTTTCGGTTTCGATCGCTTGGCGGAAAATGGTCAGACAACCGAGGAATTGTCGGCGATAGAATAAAGGCACCACCAACATGCTGCGAATCGAAGTAGACCGGAAAGCATGGAGAAAGGGTTTAAAGTGGGGGGTTTTGTAAAGATTGGCGAAAGGCCAAATTGCCGGATGCTTGCTATCGAGACGCAGGTGGGCTTTTAATTCGCGCTGTAGCCATTGTTGCCACAGGGGATGGGCTTCTAGAGGTTGGGATTCTGCCGAGGCGATCGCGGTGGGTTGTTCGCCGACGGTAAATAATTCCCAGGCGCTGTCGAGATCGTCACCACCGGTAGAATGTTTTGCCGCGATATAGAGCCTGCCCCCGCAACCGGATAATGCAGCCACCGTGGCTTCTAGTGCGGCTTGTACTTCAATGGTGGGTTGAGCGTGGAGCAAAGTTGCCACCCGGTTGATGGTGGCTTCCCGGGCTTGTTGGGCGCGGGTGGCTTCCAGCAAGGTGGCTTGGGCGATCGCCACCGACACCTGATCGGCGACTAACTGCACTAACTGCAAATCATCTTCGGAAATCGCGCGCGGTTCGACGTTATGGGAGACGATTAGTCCCCAGAGACTCTGCTGATGCAGGATCGGCACCACCAAGGAGGAATTGACCCCCATCGCCCGCAGATAGGTTAGATGGCATGGATCCACTGGCCGATAGTGAATATCGTCCCCCACCGGTTCCCCTGTTTCCGCACGGGCCAGGGGACTCATGCCGATTCGTTCTTGACCCACATCCACGATCGAACGAACCCGATCTTTGACAAATCGCTCCCGCGCTTTTTCCGGGATGTCATCTGCCGGAAAGTTTAATCCTTTCAGGGAGGCAAGCCGACTCTCGTAAATCGACTCGGCAATGACTTTGCCACTGCCATCCGCATTAAACTGATAGACCATTACCCGATCGGTTCCCAGCAAGGAGCGGATTTCGGCGGCGGTGGCGCTTAAAATCTCTGGTAATTCTAGAGACTGTCGAATCCGGTTAAGCATCCGGTGTAGCAAGACTTCGCGATCGAGTCTTTGTTGCAAGATTTGCCCGTTATTGCTGTTATTATTTGTGATTGTCATAGAAAATTTGCCGTTTGAAATTCATAGGTTTTACCTGGGGCAGAAATTACCTTCTGCCCTTCCCATCAAAAAGGAAATCTCAGCCGCTATAGAAATCGCCCGGTTCGCGGTTGTTCGCCGCTTCCCGAAACTGGCGCTCTGTTGGCTGACAGGGATTGGAGTGCCCCCAGACGACGATCCCCATTGGCTGAGGCTAAATTCATCCTGCCAGCTCTAATCCCAAATCCGATCGCCAACCCGAAATGCACCCGCTTAGGGGTATGATAGCTGAGTGCCTGTTTTTAAGGCTTTTTACTTAATCATATCAACAAAATCTAAAATTTTTCTTCAGATGAAGGGCGATCGCTGCGCTATAAGTGAGGTTTATCTAACTTAAACCCCTTGACAACTGGCTTCATATATTGTTATAATGACAATTCTGTGGGTGACGCAAACAAAGCCGCCGCCTTCCCGAAAATTCGTGCCGATTGTCCCGCACCTTGCCAGATTCCCACCGTCGCCTCTCATACAAAGCGGCGATCGCGGTAATTCTACTTAACAACTTTTCTTAAAATTAACCCCCCTTCCCCCGGCGTGCTATTCCAATTTTACCCCCGCTTGAGGCTTGACAAATCTTTAAGGTTGTGGTACTTAACGGAGCGGTTTTTTTCACCGGGGTTCCCTGGTGGCGCTCGATTCGGGTCTCGCTTCCCGGTTCTGGCACTGGAAATCTGAAGGGCGGGTGGCGGTTGTATATAATTGTTAATTGGTAATGATTTAGCCTGGATTGCACACAGCAAAACGTCTTTTTTGTGCCTGGGTAAAAACATGTAAAGTAACACTGAAGTGAGAAAAGAAAGGTGGGTTTTTCGGGAGAATGACGGGAATAATTCAATGGAGAAAAAACCTGGCGAAGGTTCGCCACCTGAGTGTATAGGGTCAAATTTCCTACCCCCACCCCGACGCCCAGGGGAGGGGATAAAATAAACAGAAAAAAGCGAAGTCAGTGGGGAGAGTGGTGGTGATGTCGGAGTTTTTCGCGCACGCGCATCAGCAATTTTCCCAGATGATTGTGACCGGTGCGGTCCGCACCACAGCCCCAAAAGTAATCTTTCGGCGAATCTTCCACCAACGGGCGATCGCCAGTATCGAGCAACACCTGCTGAATGTCCGGGTGAGTGGAAAATTTGGCCCACACCGCTTCTTTCATAATTGCCAGTTTCGCCGCTTCCCAATCCGGGCGCAACTTGCGAGTGCGATCGCGGCCCAATTGTGCCGCCTCTTCCGGGGTTTTTGCGGCGCGAATTTTAACCATTAAAAACTCATTTTCCGTGCCGAGAAATTTATGGGCTTGATAATAATGTTCTACCGTGGGCCAATCCAGACCTTTCAGGTGAATTCCATGAGGAGAAAAATTGGAAAAACAACCGTAGGGTTCGTCAACTTTGTAAAAGTAAATAGTCATCGGCGATAAAATAGTTGGTTGGGCGATAAACGAGACAGATAGAAACAGGAAGTTGGCGAAAGGCTTGCTTGGCATTCCCGCTAATTTGAGCCAGGGCGATCGCTTGACGCAACGGTAAAAACCTCTCGGATTTCCACCCTCTATCGATTGAAATTATATGCCTTGTCGCTTCATCAAACCCGATTGATTTCCCAAAAACCACTGTTTTGGGGAAATCTACCCATTTCGAGGTTTCCCACCACCGCCTTGTTTCCACAGCACTTTGAGCTTGCAAAGCGAGGAATAACCCAAAGCGGTGCGGGAAAAAACAGTTCGAGCGAATCCGGGTGTTCGCCCACCCGTCAGCCCGATCCCACGTTCGCCGCGACGGAGGATTCAACCCAATCGCATCAACCGCCGAAACCCGGAATCAGGTTTTTCTTCAGACGGCTAATCGCCTTATCGGCGATGTCGCTATAATTGGTGTCCCCGCACAAAACGTCAGCCATACTTTGGGTGGCGGCGGGACGCTTGACCCCGACTTTATACGCGATTTTGGGAATTTTGTAAAACAAACCGGCCACCCGAGAGGCCCATACCATCTGACCCCCCCATTCTTCATTCATCACTTGGGTGTAATTTTCCAAGGCGTTGGCACTTCCGCTTAAGGCGCGATCGATGGCTTCGGCGGCTTTGACGCCGCTAAACATCGAGGGGCGAATGCCTTCTGCGGTTAGTGGATCCACTACTGCCGCCGCTTCTCCGGCTAAAATGGCATTTTCGGTGTGGAGTTTTTGCTCCCCATTCCACAAGCGCAGGGAATCCGTGGCGCAATGGTTGGGGTTGACATCATAGCCCGATGCGGTGGCATACTGAGTCAGCATTTTGCTGAGGTCTTCTTTGCCTTTCCCCTGTAAGTCAGCGATCGCCAGGGATAAACCGTCAGCTTTGGGGAAGTTCCAGATAAAGCCTTTTTTGATTTTGCCAAAGTCAAACTGAATTTTGGGGGCGTTCGGATCCGCTCCCTTCGGGAGTGGGACTTCTAAGGCGACGGCGGGGTGCAGCTCGCCGTCTTTGAAGCCCAGCAATTTCCGCATCGGACCGCGAGCGCCATCGGCGGCGATGATATAGCGCGCTTCCAGGGTTTCGCTGGAAGTCTTGACCGAAAAGCGATCGCCGTTGAACTCCACGGCGGTGACGGCGCTGTTGTCTTTTACTTGCGCGCCTTGGTTTTTCGCTTGTTCGATGAGAAACTGGTCAAATACATCCCGGCGTACCATCCACATCGGTTCGGGGTTGTTCAGGGTCACTTCTACCGGATCGCTGCCTTCCCAGGTATAGCGTAGCTGATTGACTTTCTGGGAAATAGCGGGGGAAAAGTCAAAGTCAAACCATTGGGCGATCGCCGGAGATACACCCCCTGCACAGGGTTTATATCGCGGCAAAGATTCTTTTTCCAGAACTAAAACCGAGTGTCTTTTTTTGGCGAGGTGATAGGCGGCGCTTCCACCTGCCGGACCGGCTCCTACGATAATGCAATCGAACATAATACCTGTTTTTTGCTTTTCAAGTCTTTAGGTTTTATGCCACAAAATTGCCCTTCTAGCCTCTGTCATCCGATAGAGGAAAATGCCACACCCATTCCAGTGCGGCATCCCGATTGTCGCCTAAAAGCAGCACAGTCTTGCGGCAAAACTGTTGGTGAACTACAATATTTTTAGCCCAGTTCCGGAGAATTTTCCGTGAAGTTTTCCCCTGTGACCTGCAATCAATGGGGGGGGTTTTTTACTGATGTTTGAGCGGTGGCTCCAACCTACCGGGCGATCGCAGTTTTCAACCCGCTATAATCGAGTCTCTTGAATCACTCTATGACGCCTCCCCCCCCTAAATTGCGCTTCGGTGGGGGAAGCTTCATATTCCCTGCCACTTCGGTGGTAGATATCTCCCGAAAATCAGACAGTAGAGATGTCTTCTTCTTTCGCGGCAAGTAGCTCGTCAATTTGGTTAACGTACTTGTCAGTGAGCTTTTGAATTGAATCTTGCAAATCCCGGGATTCATCTTGCGACAGGTCGCTATTTTTTTCTTTTTTGCGAACCTCATCGATGGCATCGCGGCGGATATTGCGGATGGAGACTTTGCCTTCTTCTGCATATTTCCCCGCCAGTTTGACAAACTCCTGACGGCGATCGCTCGTCAGTGGCGGAATGTTCAAGCGAATAATCGAGCCATCATTGTTGGGGGTCAAGCCCAAATCCGACATCATAATTGCTTTTTCCACCACCGCAAGGCTGGTGGGGTCAAACGGTTGAATCGCCAGCGTCGTAGCATCTGGCGTACTGATGCTAGCCAAAGATTTCAGGGGAGTGGGACTCCCGTAGTATTCCACCATCACCTTATCGAGCAAGCTAGCATTAGCTCTGCCGGTGCGAATGGTGTTAAAAGCGCGTCGAGTTGCATCGACGGCTTTTTTCATATTGTTTTCTATTTCAGGTAATTTCACAAAAACCTCCCACTGTCGTTCCTACTTTTTCTCCCATGACAGCTCGGCGGATGTTGCCCGGTACCGAGATGTCGAAGACAACGATCGGGATATCATTTTCTTTACATAAGGCGATCGCGGTACTATCCATTACCCGTAATTCATTGGTCAGTACGTGCCCGTAAGTCAGGCTTTCGTACCGTTTGGCATCGGGGTTAACATGCGGATCGCTATCGTAGACCCCATCAACTTTGGTTGCCTTGAAGATGACCTCCGCGTTGATTTCAGCAGCGCGCAGGGCTGCTGTGGTATCCGTGGTAAAGAAAGGATTCCCGGAGCCTGCCCCAAAAATAACCACCCGTTTTTTTTCCAGGTGGCGAATGGCGCGGCGACGGATATAAGGTTCTGCCACTTCCTGCATGGCGATCGCGGTTTGCACGCGGGTGGGGATTCCCATTCGTTCGAGAGAATCCTGCAAGGTCATGGCATTCATTACTGTAGCAATCATACCAATATAATCAGCCGTGGCGCGATCCATCCCAGAGGCGGATCCTTTGACACCGCGAAAGATGTTCCCACCACCGACAACGATTGCCAGTTCTGTACCATCACCGATCACCTCTGCCACTTGTTGTGCAATTTGCTGCACCACCATTGGATCGATGCCGTAGGCAAGCTCACCCATTAGTGCCTCACCGCTCAGTTTCAGTAAAACCCGCTGGTAAACTCTCCCCATGAAGTCACTATTTTCCCAATTCGATTTGCCTCCTCCTAAAGATAGCAGCATGGGGGCGTTTTGCCATCTACTAACTGACAAATCAACCTTGCGGGGCAATCCCTCAAACTGCTCCTGAGTTATTGTACTCCCTTGTCAGCGCCCGCCCACACCTTCGCCGGGGAGAAGGAACCTTCTGCGCCACTCAGCTCTCGGAGGGTCGCCATTTTAGATCGCAACCCACCACCTGCGTCGAAGCGATCGCAATCGATTCTCCAGCCAGCAGGCTGCCGATCGCCGATCGCAAATATGGCTCCTTCACTGCTGTGGGTTCCTCGGCATTATCGTCAATTGCCCCGTTATAGCGAATCACTCCCTCTCGATCGAGCAAAAACACTTCCGGGGTCTTCTGCGCCCCAAAGCCGCGCGCCACATCCTGATTCGCATCGCGCAGGTAGGGAAAATTCAACTCCTTGAAGGAGGCAAAGCGTTTCATGCTCTCGAAGCTGTCTTCTGGATAGTCTCTCATATCGTTGGAGTTAATCCCCATCGCCGTAAAACCCCTTTCTTGAAAGTCAGCTTGCAGTTGTTTGAGACGTTCTAGATAGGCACCCACGTAAGGACAGTGATTGCACATAAAAATCACTGCCACCACCCGATATTGGTCTAGGTAACGCGCTAAATGGTAAACGCGATCGTCAATTCCGGGCAGTTCAAAATCCGGTGCATGGCTCCCGATAGCAGTACCCGTATTTTTCATCACTCTAAACCCTTTTGTTTTGCTATGGACTGAGCGCATTAGAAAGAGCGGTCGGCTTCTCAATTTCCGCATCCTTCCGACCCGCCTCGAAAAAGCTGGCTCTTTTCTTAGTTTATCTAGCAATTCGACTCCAGTAAATTTTTGCTCTGGTGGAATTCTCCCTCCTGCCTGAGATTTTGTCCCATAATAGGTACTGAATCTACCCCCCACGGGTTCCCTCAATCAGGGGCGATCGCGATCGGTTCCTTGCCTCCCGAGGCTCTGAACTTGTATCCGCATCCCCCTCGGTTCGCCGCCATCCGTTCACTTTTATTGTCTTTTTCCTATGACTGTCTCTGCTTCTAACCACTCCCCCTCCGCTTACCGCGCCCACGCCGAATTCAAACAGTGGACCTGGCGGGGTTTTCCCATCTGCTACCAGCACCAAGGCACCCACGGACCGGCAGTGATTCTCGTTCACGGATTTGGTGCCTCCTGCGGACATTGGCGCAAAAATCTCCCCGCCCTGGCAAACCATTGTCGCGTCTATGCGATCGATTTGCTCGGCTTCGGTGCCTCGGCAAAACCCACCCCCAATCTGGAAATCTCCTACACCTTTGAAACCTGGGCGGCGCAACTCGCCGATTTCTGCCGCGAAATTGTCGGCTCTCCCGCCTTCTTCGTCGGTAATTCTATCGGCTGCGTCGCGATCGCTCAAGCCGCCGTAGATAATCCCGATCTGGCTTTGGGTGTGGTTTTGATTAACTGCTCCCTGCGTCTGCTCCACGATCGCAAACGTGCCGCAATGCCTTGGTATCGACGCCTCGGCGCACCATTAGCACAAAAAATACTAAATGTCAAGTGGATCGGCCAGCTTTTTTTCAAACAACTCGCCACCCCAAAAACTGTTAAGAAAATTCTCCTACAAGCCTATCGCCGAGATGAAGCCGTAACCGACGAATTAGTAGATATTATCCTCTCCCCCTCCCGAGACGCCGGCGCAGTAGATGTCTTTGTGGCTTTTATCAGTTACTCCCAAGGTCCGTTACCGGAAGAATTGCTCCCCATTTTACCCTGTCGCGCCCTGATATTATGGGGAACTGACGACCCCTGGGAACCGATCGCCCTCGGTCAAGAATTTGCCCAAATTCCCACCGTGGAAAAATTTATCCCCTTACCCGGATTGGGCCATTGTCCCCAAGATGAAGCCCCAGAAATTGTCAATCCCATTTTAGAAGAGTGGATCTTACAAAAATCCGCGCTTCTACACCAGCAAAACTCAACCCAGTAACATCCCGCCCACGCAAAATCCCTCGGGCGCGCAATTCCCCCCGCTTATGCATGCTGAGCTTGTGTGAGGTGCGATAAGTACCCCCCACCATCCGGCAGGGATTAAAATAAAAGCCTCATATTACATTCAGTTAAAAACCGACTGAAAGTCTTACAAAACAACTATTTTAGTCGGTTTCAACCGACTTTAACTATTAGCCGGGGGATTTATCCCCCGGCGGGTGTTGCTATTAGCCGGGGGATTTATCCCCCGGCGGGTGTTGCTATTAGCCGGGGCATTTATCCCCCGGCGGGAGTTGCTATTAACCGGGGCATTTATCCCCCGGCGGGTGTTGCTATTAGCCGGGGCATTTATCCCCCGGCGGGTGTTGCTATTAACCGGGGCATTTATCCCCCGGCGGGAGTTGCTTTAACTATTA
>NZ_JAYFEQ010000566.1:0-220 GCF_055795085.1 Phormidium sp. CCY1219
GGGATAATCCAGGGTTTGACTTTCTCGGTTTTAATATCCGACAATACATAGTTGGAAAATACAAAACCAGAAGGAATACCCACGGGGACCCCTTAGGCTTCAAAACTATCATCAAACCCAGCAATCAAGCCATCAAGACCCACTACAAGAAACTGAAAGAGATAGTAGACTCCCACAGCGCAGCACCGCAAGAGGGGTTAATAAGACACCTCAACCCGGT
>NZ_JAYFEQ010000567.1:0-239 GCF_055795085.1 Phormidium sp. CCY1219
TGAATTCGATCGGCGGACAATTTTTTATCCGATGCGGTCTTTCTCCCTCGTAATTGATTCGATTGCCTTCCCTAGAATTTGAACCTTGAGTGGGGAATTGACTAAGGTAAGAGCAACTTGCTCGATTTTTCCCTCGGCTTACGCAATCAAAGCATTGCATATATGCCCTGCCTCCCCCATCGACTTGACCTGCCTCTATTATATCATCCCTGCCAATCCTGTCAACTTCTTTTCGCCGG
>NZ_JAYFEQ010000568.1:0-4945 GCF_055795085.1 Phormidium sp. CCY1219
GCCTTTAGGGGCTGTGTTCCTTGCCCCGCTTACGCTTCGGGCATTTACCCTCCACTTTTGCGGGAACGAATCGCACCAGCATAACTATAGTTTACAACAGACTCTAGGGAGTGGTAAAAAATTCCGGGTTGGGGGGAGTCGTGTTAACTTTCTAAGTAGTAGAAACCGGAGACAAAATCAACCAGCACATTCACCGTGGGTAAAGAGAACTTGGTTGCTTTCATGGTCGTCCCAGTGGCGGCGGGTCTGGTCGAACCGGCTGTATTGATCAATCGCTTGCCGAAGTTTTGGTCGTAATAAATTTGCAAAGAGCGATCGCTCGAGTTCGTCAGGAGCATCTGGGTTGGGGCGTCAAAAAAGTTCACCCTTTCTTCGGAAACGGCAGAACTGGGGGAGAGATTGAGTTCGTTAACCTTGTGAATGGTTTGGCTCAGGGCGCTGCTTAATTGTTTGACCTGTTTGATGGACTCCATGCTGTGGCTGTTAATGGCCTGTGCTTGCAGCATTTTCATTAGGGTGATGATATTTTTTTGCGTGGAGCTAGCATTTTTAAAGGGGATAATGGCGATGTAAGCGGAGGAAAAGATTTGATAGTCATTGTCGAGTTTAAAGCTCAGTTCGGTTCGTCGATAGCCCACTTTAATGCTGGGGGGAGTTTGCATCATGCCGATTTGATTGGCGATTTGCTGATAAGTGGCAGCTAAGGCATAATTGGCATTTTGATCTAAGGGAGCATCGATGATAATCCGTACAGTGGGGGGGGTTTGATTGAAAAACTTTTTAGCTTCTTCGGCGCTAAAGCGATAAATTTGGGTGCGATCGCCATAGGGACTCAAGTCAACCCATTCGCAGGTAATGCCTTCAGTTTTGAGGTTATAGCGAGAAACTCCATACAACTTGATGCCGGTTAAGGTTGCGCCACTCAAGTCAGCTCCAACCCATTCGACGCGAATTAAATTAGCTTGAGTTAAATCGGCATGAACGAAACTGGCATTGACTAAATTTGCGTTACTTAAGTCTGCGCCAAGCAAGTTTGAACCGCTGAGTTTTGCCTCACTAAAGTCCGCCCATCTCAGATTCGCCCCGCTTAAATCGGCCCATCTGAGATTAGCGCCACTGAGATTAGCGCCGCTGAGGTTAACGCGACTGAGGTTGGCATGTCGCAGTTCTGCTTCGCTCAGGTCGCAGCCGCTGAGTTCGGAACGACTCAGATCCGTGCCGCTCAAGGTGGCATGTTCCAAATTAGCGCCTGCTAGATTCGTGCCGCGCATATCCGATTCACTCAAGTTAGCTCCAATGAAGTTCACTTGTCGGAGTTTGGCTTCTCTGAGATCCGCCCCGCTGAGGTTCGTTTCGCATAAGTTGGCGCGACTCAGTTCGGCGCGCACCAATTCCGAGCGAATTAAGGCAGCTTGCATGAGTTCTGCACCGCTGAGATTGGCGCGGACCAGATTGGCAACGTTGAGGATAGCGCCATTTAACTTCGCTTTACTCAGATTGGCACCGCTCATTCTGGCCACATTGAGTTTAGCTCCCGTAAGGTTTGCTTCACTGAGATTGGCTCCACTCAAATTGGCGATACTTAGGGTGGCGTTTGACAAATTGACACCCACCAGATTCGCTCTACTGAGGTTAACCTCGGTGAGGTCAACGCCACTAAAGTCTCGTTCTCCTTCTGCATATTTTTTTAGCAGTTCCTCGGCTTGCATAGAGTTTTCCTTTTGAATGGTTCTTACGTTTTAGTCTCGCAAGCGGTTATTCCCACCCTCAGACTAAACATTATCTCAAATCCGGGGGTCAAAACCAACTACATCAAACAGCGATCGCTCCTTTTACAACAGGTTGACTATTGCGAGACTGCATTAGATGACAAGTGCAAGCCTTTAATAAAATTTACCACCAGGCTCACTGGGGGAAGCGCAAAATTGGGAGCCGCTTTGATGGTACCGGGGGGCAAGCCATTATTTCCATAAGCCACATTAATCAATCGCTTGCCGAAGTGGGGATTGTGGTGAATGTCTAAGGTGCGATCGCTAGAGTTAGTGAGCACGGTTTCCGTGGGCGATTGAAAGAATTTCCCCCGATGGACGATGCGCGAAAAGGTCTGAGAACTTCTAATTTCTTTCACTTTTTCCATTGCTCCATCGAGGACAGCACTCAGCTCTGGGGATTCGATCATCTCCACGAGATGTTCGATATTCTCCTGAGTGACGGTGGCATCTTTAAACGGTACGATCGCCACATAAGCGGTGGAAAATAATAACTTGTCGCTATTCACTTTAAATCGCAATGTGGTGCGGCGAGAACCCACCTCAATATTCGGCGGATGGAGTAAATCTGGATAGCGCTGGGCGATTTGATGATAAGCCAAAGCTAAAGCCAGATGAGCATCTTGATCCAGGGGCGAATCGATAATAATTTCCACCGTAGGTAGGGTTTGATGGAAAAACTGCTCGGTCATTTCCGGCGTAAACCGATAAACTTGGGTGCGATCGCCATTCGGACTCAAGTCTATCCACTCACAGGTAATCCCTTCGGTTTTCAATCCAAATCGAGAGACAGAATAGAGTTTGGTTCCGGTTAAAGTAGCACCGGAAATATCGGCTCCCGTCCAATCCACTTGGATCATATTGGCGTGAGTTAAATCGGCATAAACCAAGCTAGCATCGAGTAAATTGGCATGGCTCAAGTCGGCTCCGCGCAAGTTGGCACCGCTCAATTTCGCGCCGCTGAGATCCGCGCCGCGCAAACAAGCTTCACTTAAGTCCGCCCATCTCAAATTTGCCCCGGATAAATCCACCCCCATGAGTTTGGCATGGGAGAGATCCGTTTGTCTCAATTCCGAATTTCTCAGATTGGCTCCACTGAGATCGGCACCGCTGAGGTTGGTCTCTCGCAAGTTGGCTTGTTCTAGATTCGCCCCGGTCACAGAGGTGCCTCTCATATCTGCCTCGCTGACGTTGGCGCTGACTAAATAAGCTTGTCTGAGTTTTGCTTCTCTGAGGTTGGCACCATTGAGGTTCGCTTGCGTCAGGTTGGCTCCACTGAGTTCGGCCCGCATCAATTCCGCGCGAATCAGGGAAGCTTGAATCAATAAAGTGCCGCGCAAATCGGCGCGAATCAAATTGGCAACGTTGAGGTCAGCGCCATTGAGATTCGCGCCACACAGATGAGCGCTGTTGAGCTTGGCGACGTTGAGTTTGGAGTGACTGAGATTTGCTCCACTGAGATCGGCACCGCTGAGATTGGCGATACTCAGGTTAGCCCCACTTAAATTAATCTCGCTGAGATTGACTTGACTGAGGTTGACCTCAGTAAGGTTAACGCTTTGAAAGTCTCTGGTTCCAGCTACAAATTGTTTGACGAGTTCTTCAGCTTCCATCGGGGCACCCTGAGAACATGGGAACGGTTTGGTGAACGGTTCGATGCACTATCATGCTAGCGTTTAGCTCTTTCTGGGGAAACCCCCACTCGGTTTGCACGGCCTTGAGTTTCCCAGAAATGCGGGACAGTGAAAGGGATTCTCGCTTCAAACACCGGCCAGACGTTAGGGGAATTGGGGGCATCTGGCGGCAGAATCTACGAGGCGATCGCATCTCGGTGCCGGGTTAACTAGCACGGGGTCGTGCCACTGGTTGGGCGCTTCCTCTCCCTAGACCCCCTGGGGGAAGTGGCTCCGTTCCGACCGGTAAGGATGCTCTTATGAGCTAGAGTTCCCCGCATCCTCCCGATCGCGGCTGGTTCACATAGGTTTCATTCCCTTGAATCCTAATAAGTTTTCCTTGTCATGGCAGGTTGCCACATCACATACCCCCCCTCACGGATGCCTTCCTTTTTTTGAGGCATGGGTATGGAATCGGGGGGGTAATCGACTAAAATCGTCTTCAACCAAGGTTGGGATGTAGGGAGCCGATGAATATTGGAATTGTGGGTTTGGGGTCGATTGGTGGATCTCTGGGGTTGGATTTGCGATCGCGCGGGCATCGGGTGCTGGGGGTGGCGCGTCGTCGGGAAACTTGCCAAGCAGCGATCGCGCGCCAAATTGTCGATGATGCAGATGTAGATTTTACCCTGATGGAAAGCGCCGATTTGGTGTTTGTTTGCACGCCAATCGCCGCGATCGCCCCCACGGTGCAACGGCTCGTTCCCCATCTTTCCTCTACCGCTATCATAACCGATGTGGGGTCGGTGAAAACCCCGGTGGCTCAAGCGGTTGCTCCCTTGTGGCCGCGTTTCGTTCCCGGGCACCCAATGGCGGGTACGGAACGCAGCGGACTGGATGCGGCGATCTCCAATTTGTTCGCCGATCGCCCCTATGCAATTACTCCCCTCGCCTCCACTCCCCCTGCGGCGACCGAACAGGTGGCGGCGATCGCTGCGTCTCTCCAGGCCCGGGTCTACTACTGCACCCCGGAAGACCACGACCGCTCTGTGGCTTGGATCTCTCATCTGCCGGTGATGGTGGCGGCGAGTTTGATTGATGCTTGCTTGAGCGAACCTTCTACAACGGCGATCGCCCTGGCTCAAAAATTCGCCAGTACCGGCTTTCGCGATACCACTCGCGTGGGCGGTGGCAATCCGGAATTGGGAATGATGATGGCTCAGTACAATCGTCAGGAGTTGTTGCGTTCCCTGTGTACCTACCGTCAGCGACTCGATGCCTTCATCTGCGCGATCGAATCCGAAAACTGGGCTGCCCTGGAACAGTTCCTCCAACGCACCCAGGACGCTCGCCCTCAATTTTTAACATTTCCAGACTCAATCGACTCCCCTCCGGACCGAAACTCGTTAGAATAAGAAGGCTATCACTATTTTCAGGATGTCAAAACTCAATCGCAATCCCTTCTATTTTGGGTCAAGATAAATCGGCGTCAGGAACCCCATCCCTAAAGGGAGGGGCTTGGTAAGACTTTATTTTCCCAAGCTCACCTGACCAGAAGACCAG
>NZ_JAYFEQ010000569.1:0-12590 GCF_055795085.1 Phormidium sp. CCY1219
GGGGGCGAATTCCTCCCCATACATAAATGACAGGGGTTTCCATTCGCCCCCCTTACCAACCCCTAATTTTCGATGAGTCTTGCCGATGGGCTACAGGAAACGGCGAACAAGTAAGCAATTCTCGTTTCACGGGTTTCCTTGCCGATTCCCTATTCTAACTTCACTCACGATTGGCGAAAGGGTCCGATTCCCGTCGCACCCTCGCTTAGGTGAGACTCATAACTTCGCGTTGGACATGTTATCTGCTCAGGAGAAGCCACCTATGCTACACCGCAAGATTTATCAACTCTGTTGCGATGGTCGTGAGGTCAATATTTTCTTGCGGGATCAGCAACGTTGGATCGATGACGTTCGCATTCTCGATATCGAAGGAGATTTAGTCACGGTACGCTATGAAACGGACGAAGAAGATGAAATCTGCTCTTGGGAAGAGATGATTCGTCTCGAAAGCATCGGTGCCGTGAGTCAAAAAATAGCGTCGGTTCCTCGCGGCAATGTCGAACCTCTGGTTTCAGACGATTGTCCCGAAGCGGAACAACTTCCCAATCACTCTCCTGACTCGGATCGAGAATAACCGCATCCAAAGGATCCACGAGTTGTTGTCTCGATCGCAATTCCATCATCAGCTCGATCGGCTCCGATCCACTCGCCTCCGGTGTTGTCCCTACACCGGAGGCTCTGTTATTCGTTAAAATTCCCCACAGCAAAATTTTCCGCCGTCGGGTTCGGCAGCGGTGACGGTGTTGCACTCCAACCTAATATTATAACCCTAAAGCTCACATTTTAAAATTTTAATCCCCATTTGATTTCCCATCCAGTGAATGGGAGCGTACAACTCGTTAACATGCAAAAATTTCCCAAGCGGATTGCCGATTATTCATGTTCGGATTCACTATCCGTGGGGGTGGGTGAATTGTCTGGGGGCAAGGGGGGCACCATAGCGGCTTCAAACGCCGGACAATACCCTTCGGGCGTCACTTTAAAGCCAAACAATGGTGAAGCTTGATTCCAACACCGCTGCCCTCGATAGTAGCGACAGTTGCCGCAACAGTCGATATGGGTACTGACTTTGGCAGCGCTTCCTTGGGAGAGCACTTCCCGTTGGGAGACGCCACGCACCACTAATTCTTCCCCCTGCCAACGAGCTTCTAGTAAACCGGTGTCGGCAAAGTTTTGCCAGCGCGGATCGGCGGCGATCGCATCGGTGAATTGAAATGTCACCCTGCCGGCTTGTTCGCTTAACTCCCCTTCGTAAATCTCCGCCGGGGTGGCGGGTTGCAAAAAGGTTTCGCCTATGGGCAATTCTACCAGAGTCCCGGCTTCGGGAGTATGCAAGTGGTATCGATTTCGCAGTTCGTCTAAATTGGTCAGATCGGCGAGATAGGCGGGAGAACCATGCACGAAAATCACATGCTGGGGATGCAAGTTATGGATCAGTTGGGTGGTCCCATTGCCATCGCAGCGATCGGGGAGTAAATAGCTTTCCACCTGAATCTCAACTGAGGCGATCGCCTCTAACCCACCCGGTCCGTGTTCTAGGGATTGCCCGGGATACTCGGGCAGCAAAACCAGCCAAGACCTGTTTTCGCTTTGGCAGTAATGTTGCAGGTTGGCGTCGAGATCCGTCAGCACGATGCAAGGCGCTTCCCCGAGTAAGGGGCGGTTTTCGGGGTCAATCCGCCTCACCCGGGGTCGGATCCGTTCGTCCCAAAATAAGGGTTGATGTTTGGCAAAGTTTCGCACGGAGGTGGGAAGCTGCGGTAGCAGTTCTAAGTAAACGTCGCAGGCATCCGCAATGCTTCCATCCACCCAAATATCGATTTCTCGCCCGGTAAAATGATGATGACTCCGCAGCAGCATCAGCAGTTCTTGCCCTAACCCGAGGGTGGGGGTGGGCAGCAATACGGACTGTCCGCGATCGAGGGCCAAATCAATGCGTTCGGCAAGTTGGTTTTCTTGCGATCGCCGATGGGGAAATCGAGAGGTGCCGTAACTGCCTTCTACAATCAACACTTGCGGATCTAATCCGCGCAACTCTTCTAGGGGCAATCCCTCCACTAAGCGGGTGTTTGATAGGAAAAAGTCCCCGGTATAAACCACGGTGTAGGGGCGCGGGGTGTGCCCGGCGTCGCTATCGGGGGCGCTATAGGTCAGGCGAAGGGTAGCCGCCCCAGGCAAATGCCCCGCCGGAAATAATTCTGCCGTTAGCCCATTGAGAATTTCGATGGGGGTGCGCCAGGGTAATGCCTGACAAAACTGAATCGCCTCGCGTTCTACCTCCGGCCAATTGAGGTGCAATAGTTGGGTTGTCACCTCGGAGGCATAAATCGGTAACTGCGGGAATGCTTGGTGCAAGGGCCACACCCCGCGCGCGCGATCGCGGTGGGCGTTGGACACCAGCACCAGGTCTGCCGGCAGGGGGACCGATTCCTCGGGATTCGATTCTAACCCAACCTGTAACGGCGCGATATCTGCAAGACCACAGTCAAGGAGGATGCGATACGGCCCGATTCGCACCAGCAAACATACTCCTTCGTCTGCATGTCCTACGCTATATGCTAAACATTCAAGCTCCATCACGTTCGTATCGCATTCGCAATATTTGTGCCGAGTCTGCGTTGCACAGAAAGGTTCTTTGTCAGTTTTCGAGAACTGCAACAGTTTGGTTTGGGTTCACCCTCCGCCGAAAGCTACAATGCCGATGCCCGTCGCGCCCTAGCGCTCTTGGCACCACCATCGAGGTAAAAATTCTTCCTTTGTCCCCCCCTTTCCAAGGGGGGTAAGGGGGGGATAGGAGTAACGCAGTTGAGTGTGGAACATCTTTGTCTGTTGTTACTCGTTGAGCTTGCATAAATTTGATGCTACCAAGGAAGGTGGTCATCCTCGATACTTTTTTGCGGCTGCTGACAATAATTTTTCTGAAGCCTTTGGCGCGATCGCTTCGCCTGTTTCTCTCCCCTACCCGCTGGCTCTCCTCCCAAACTCCCGGCTTTTCTACATCTACTTTGCTTCTTTTTCCCCACTCTACTCTTCATAATTCGACTCGTTATTTAATATAAACTTTAATTTATGCTTACTATAAGCTAGCGAGGGAACGTCTGGCAAAACCCACGGATTCCAATCTGTAACCCTCATTCCTTTAGGCAAGGCAAAGGCAGTGAGGCGTCAGGCAACCCCGGAATGCTGGCAAATTTCCCACGGTCTTCGTTAGATACCTTGACTGAATATTGTCATTCAAACATATTTTTTATAAATTACCAAGTGTGCAAATTAAATGAATTTTAACCCGCAAAGGTTTCTGCCAAGATTACCCGGAGGACAAGACAATCGCGATCGCTTCAGGCGATCGCGGTTAAGGTGGGACAGTTCTCCCCTGCCTGTGGCCCTGGCTCAGGTGATACCCTATTCCCAAACCGATCGCCTAACGGCACTAGAACGAACGAATTAACAACTGTTAATTTAGACAAAATCAATCGGAAATTGTTAATTCTCAATTCTCCACTTTCTACCAAGAACCATGAACCACCCTGAATTTGACCGATTTTTCGAGTGTTGCGTTGGCACCTGGAAGAGCGAACGCACCTATCATTATCTGAATGCGGCACAAGTGGAGCGATCGCGCACCGAATTTACCGTTGCGCCGGTGGCTCCCGACCTGAAGCTGAAGGTACTCTCGGACAACCAACGCCCGCCCCATCCGGAAGTCGATCGCCTACAAGGCTATCATCTGGAATTTAATACCATTTCCGAAACCGGAGAACAAGTGGCCCAACAGCTCAATCTGCTGTTCGTCCCCACCCAGGGGAATGAGGAAACGATTGAGGGAGACTACTTGCGCGATCGGGCCTACGAAGAAGCCAAGCCGATGGTGGCTGATTTTCGCTTCCACATCCCCACCCGCGAACTGCTAATGACCACCCACTACACTCAGGTGGTGTCCGTGGATTCCATTACCCTGATTAACTCCCAGTTGCGAATCCGCAAAATTATCAACTATCAGCGCCCACCGGCGGGTCAGCGCCTCGACACCGTGCTGTTGGTCGGGTTTGGTGTGGAACGCAAGCAGACTTAATCCCTGGGAGTGACCCCTAATTTCTGGCGAATTTTTCCCGACAATCCCCTCACCGGGGATACTGTTGCGTTCGGGGCGCGATCGCTCTCACCCTTGAATGCAGGCGGTTTTGTCATCTCACGCCCAAGGACCCTAAAAAAACTTTACAAATCTTTACCTCTTAAATGAGGTTTGCAGTGTATAAACTTTCCCAAACTATGCCACACTATGATTTAACAGAACTCTGCCGAGGCTCCTCGCGAGCCAAAAATTAATTTCTGTCTGGCAGAATGTAAAGTTTTGTAAACTCATCGGCATATTTTCTCAGAAAATTTATTGCTAATCAGGAGAAAGTTGGAATGGCTTTTGGACCGGCATCGACCTTAGGGGTCAGCGGTTACGAAGATACACCGCCATTGGAATTGTGGCCCGGACGCTCGCAAGAAGAAATCGAAACCATCATTCGAGCCGTCTACAAGCAAGTGCTTGGGAACGCTTACGTGATGGAAAGCGAACGGCTCAAAGTGCCCGAGTCACAGCTCAAGGAAGGTAACATCAGCGTGCGCGAATTCGTGCGACAAGTGGGTAAATCCGAGCTTTACCGCTCGCGGTTTTTCGAGAACTGCGCCCGCTACCGCAGCATCGAACTGAATTTCAAACATTTTCTCGGTCGCGCTCCCGATGGCTACGATGAAATGAAAGCGCACAGCGCGATTCTCGACGAAAAAGGGTTTGAAAGCGAAATCGATTCTTATATAGACAGCGACGAGTATCAATCGGTGTTTGGGGAAGACATCGTGCCCTATATCCGAGGTTACAAAACCCAACCGGGTAAGAAAATGGTGGGCTTTACCCACGTTTTCGAGCTGTTTCGCGGCGCTTCTTCTAGCGACTTAAAAGGTAATTTATCGGGAAATCGACCGCGCCTAAATCGGTTGACGATTCAAGAAATTCCCACGCCGGTGGTGCCCCCATCCGGGGCCACAGAAGGGTGGTCTTTCCAAGATCCTCCCCGAGGCGCTCGCACCCGACATGGTGCAGGTGCGGACGATCGCGGTAAAGTTTACCGCATCGAAGTGACGGGCTATCGTTCCGCGAAGCAGGTGCGGCGGGTGTCGAAATTCCGGCGCAGCAATCAGGTGTTTTTGGTTCCGTTCGATCGCCTGTCGCAAGAATACCAGCGCATTCACCAAATGGGCGGCGTAATTTCGAGTATTACCCCGGTCAACTAATGGGCGCGGCGATGATGTTCGCCCCGCTTTTTTAAACAGCGCCTAGCAAGGTTTGAAGCGATCGGGCATCTGTTAAACCAAGAGCGTCCGTCAGGGACGCTCAACATGACAAATTTAACTTAGTTAACCCAACAAAAAAAGGAGAATCAAACATGGTTTTATGGGCGGTAGAAACCGAACCGGTGGAGTTGCGGAAAAATCCTACGGAAAGCGACTTGCAACTCGTGATTCGCGCGGTTTACAAGCAAGTATTGGGAAACGAGCATTTATTGGAGTGCGATCGCTTAATGAGCGGGGAATCCTTACTCCGCAATCGAGAAATATCGGTGCGTCAATTCGTGGGTTTGGTCGCCAAATCGGACTTGTATCGGGAGCGCTTTTTTGAAACGAACTCTCAGTCTCGTTTTATCGAACTGAATTACAAACATTTGTTGGGTCGCGCCCCCCAAGACCGAGAAGAGATTACCCAGCACGTTCGCATTTACAATGAACAAGGGTACGAGGCGGAAATCGATTCGTACCTCTACAGCGACGAATATATCCAAAACTTTGGCGATGCTATCGTTCCTTATGCCCGTGGCGTTCGCACTCAACCGGGCCTGAAAAATGTTAGTTTTAATCGCATGTTTTCTTTGGTACGCGGCCCTTCGAGCAGCGATAGCTATCAAAACGCGAAACTGATTATGGATTGGGGGGCCAATCTGCCCACGGCGATCGCGTTTCCCCTGACGGGAATGGGTGGCTATTACAGCAACACGCAAAAGCGCTTTCGGATTGAAGTCACTCGAGCCGGTATCGGTCCGCGCGTGAAACGGAGTAACAAAACCTATGAGGTCGGTTACGACCAATTAAGTGCCAACATCCAAAGCATCCAAAAAGCTGGCGGTAAAATTCGCAGCATTATTGAGGTGCATTAGATTTTTCAGATTGCTTAAAAAACAACTAAAAAGGGGTAAAACGCGCTGGCAGTTATGAGGCGCGCACCATTACAGTTTTTCTTGGCTAAAGTTGCAAGGGGGGGGGAAACTGTAGTAACTTTAGCCAAAATTTTTAATAGATTACATCAGGTCAACCGCTAAAACTGTATGGTTGAGTACAAGATTGAGGGCTGGATATGAACGTGAATGAATTTGTGGCCAAGTCGATTGGCAAGTGGCGATCGCAGCGCAGCGGTCATCATCTCGCTTTCAGTCATTTTGAAGAAATCCGCTCGACGATTGATATCGTTGCTCTCGGTGCAGATGACCGGGAAGTTCTAGACCTGTGCCAAGCATATAATATCGATCCAGCACTGGCTAGCAGTCCGTTTAAAATGAGTTGGGCGGGGGAATCTGATTGGGATGAAGACGAGAAACTGACTGGCAGTTGCGTGCTGGTTCCCATTCCGGAGTTAAAACAGCTCCGTAGGGGGAAATTATTGCGATCGCAAGGCTACGCCGAAACCATGCCCGCAGTGGGTCATTACCACATCACCGAGGACGGAACCTTTGTTTTATTAACCGAATACGACCGGGCGATGGCGGAAGAACGGATCTGGTTTGCTACCCCAAATCTACGCTTCCGAGTCAGCGCCATTAAAACCAGTGATGGTAATGGGGTAGTCACTGCTTCTTTTTCTTCGGAAATTCGCGCGATTTCCGCTTAATTTTTCGGAATTTATTACTCGATAGCGCGCATTTTTGTCAACGATTCAGCAACCCTTTTTATGTCTGACCATCAAACCGTTACCAATTCCACCAATCTGATTACTTTATCCCAGTGGATGGCCGGACATTTTAGCAACCAAAAGCAATCCCTGGAAAACCCCACTCTTTACGCCCACATTCACATCTATTTTCGTCCGTTACCCCAGGAACGGTTTGCGGGGATTTGGTTGTATTCCGAACAGGTTTATGACTACGATATGTGGAGTCCTTATCGGCAAGGGGTTCATCAATTGGTGGATTTAGGCGATCGCATTTACATCGAAAACTACGGTCTAGATGATGGATTGCTCTATGCCGGTGCGGCGCGAGAAGTCGATATCCTCGAAACCATTACTCCAGAGTGTCTCAAACGGCGATATCACTGTTCGATGGTTTTCCACCGGGAAGGCGATTGCTTTTTGGGTCATGTGGAACCGGGGAACCAATGTTTTATTCATCGCAACGGATGCCAAACCTATTTGGTAAGTGAAGTGGAACTGACAGAAACCACTTGGGTCAGTTTAGACCGAGGGATGGATGTCAATACTCACGAACCGGTTTGGGGGTCTGCTGCTGGACCGTTGCGCTTTGAAAAATGGGAAAGTTTTGCTGAGGAAGTGCCACAGGTGAAATAATCTCTCCCTCGGCACGTTCTCGGGACAAATTATCGAGAAAGCACTGCCAAATTCAATTGAATAAAAAGATGCTGCCACCACAAGCTTGCAAAAAGATGCAATGCTGGATTCGCAGTCGGCATTTAATCTGCTCCGGCAACTTTTTTATCTTTGAAACGGTGGAGTATTCTACTGTAGAACGATTTGCCGATTGTGTCAAGAGTTTGGGCGGAACTTTAATCTCGGTCAAGCCGCTAAAAAAAGTTTGGATCGGCAATCACCGTCAAGTGATTCTTTACCAAGCAAAAGCGAGTTTGCATACGCCGCACCATGACTTAAAACAGTATTGGTTTAAATACGGCGGGTTTTATACTCGCTTTGACGAACGAGTGGGTCGCTCTCGCCTGCAAAGAATTTAAACCCTCGGTTGAGCAGACTGGAAAATTAACAGTGAAGGGTAAAGTTGATTGGAAAGGGGATATAAAGCATTTGGGGGTGGTAAAATACAGGTTTAGAGACGGCAAAGCGTTGGGTTAGTATGGGTTATCAACCCGGTTGGTTTACCCAATCGTAGAGACGCGATTAATCGCGTCTCTACAGCAACCCATTTGATATAGAACCCGGTTTTGGATTCCCTGAATTAAAAAGATGCCGATGACGCTGTAGCAGTTTGGATGTCTGCTGAATTTCGGCCATTTTCTCAGGATAAAGCGGACATCAAAAGCGGATGAAATTGTCAATTTCACCCGTAAGCATGCAGTGGAATTTTTCCGCCCGGGGGTTATGGCGATCGCTTCTCGGAGGCTCCTTCTCTCATCTGAGTGAGTGTGATAGCTGAGATAAAGCGCTTTGTGCCCCTTCGCGCAGGTAAGGGTCGGCGTCTTCTCGATTGGCGATCGCAGAGAGTGCATCTGCTGCTTTCGGATCGGCGATCGAACCTAATGCCCCGATCGCCGCCACCCCAAGGGCGATATCCTCGCTTTGGAGTGCGGCGATTAAAATCTCTAATGCCGGTGCGCCGATGGTACTTAGCGCGCCCACCGATGCCAATTTGACTACCGGATCCGAGTCGTAGAGACCTTTTTCCAGGGCCTCTAGACTCTCTTGCTCAAAGGGTACTTCCGGATACTTCAGGGCGATCGCCGCCAAAGCTTTCGCACAACTGGCGCGGACCGTCCCATTTTCGCTTTCGCGCAATCCATTGACTAACGCATCCACCGCATCCGGACCGATGACGCCCAAAGTTTGCACCGCAGCGCGACGGTAGACCACATTGTCATCGGATAAAATGGCCATCAGTTCGGGAATCGTTTCTTCCCGGGGTTCTTTTGCAATGTCGCGCATGGCCCGTTCCCGGAGGCGGGGATTTTTATGTTTGAGTTGGGGAAATCTCACCGAGGCGCGATCGCTGGAGGGGGCTGTTTTGACCGAGGTATCCCCCACCGTCACCTTAAGGATTTTTCCCCCTAAACGGTGAATCTGCTGCAGGGTGGTAGACATGCGCGCATAGGGCACGGTTATGGTATAATCGCTGCGGCGCATCACCGATTGCGCGCGCACACCCGTGACTTGAATTGTCACCGGGCGAGAGTTGTAATCGCTAATTGTATTCCGTTCCGGAAGCATCATCGCCGTTGTCTCGCGTTTTTTTAACCATCATTTGACTACAATGATAGGGCATTGGCGGTTAAATTGGCTTTGGCGCGCAATAAGGGATGAGTGTCTTCGGTAATGAATTGAGGAATGCTCGAGTCGCCGAGTTGCACTAATGCCATTAAGCAGGCATATTGCAATTCCCAAATGGGAGTTTCGCCGGCAGTTTTTAGCTCCTCTATCGCCCGTTTGTCGCCTAAATGTCCCAGGGCGATCGCTGCAGCGGTGCGGGATTTTTGGAATTGCGGGCGTTTGTTGTGCAGAGACTCCACAAGCACTTTATAAGCGGGTTCGTATTGCAGCCAGCCTAATAGTTTAATAACGTGGTAATGGGCACCGTAATCGTTCCAAGCTTTTTCTACAAAGGTATCGATTAGCGCCGGGGGTGCTGGTTGGGGATATAAATCTAAAATTGCTTGACTGGCAAGATAGCAGCGACCAAAATCTGTATGATATAATTCGTTAATTAGGAAGTCTAATGCGGGGGGTTCGGGATAGTCGTGGACGAGGTTGAGTTCGTCGGGGCGATCGCGAATTACCGCATCTAAACTCGGTTCGATTTGCGCGAAGGTTAGTTCCCCGGTTGCCATTCCCGTGGTGGCTAAATGGGCGATTCCGCGTATGCGAAATACCATCGAAATCGGACAGGCGGCAATATCCGGCATTGCGGCATAATATCGAGCATCCATTAAGTCTTGAATGCAGGCGCGGCGGGCGTTGATGTTGGGATGCTGGAGGAATTGCACCACTTCTGGCATTCGGCTGGGGTCGTTTTTGAAGCGAGAAACCGTGGCGATCGCGGCACTGGCGACGGTGGGGTCTTCAGCGCAAGTAAAGGGGAGAATTGTATCTAAAGCGGCGCGATATCCCAGTTTGGCCAATCCGTGAATAATGATGCGATGAATTTGTTTTGGATCGGACAATAATTCGGCAATTTCTGCTAAAATTGTTTCATCATCGGTGCCGATTTCGCCGATCGCCCACACGGCATTTTCTACGGTGTAAATATCCGGGTCGTGCAAGCACTGGCGAATGGCCGGGATTGCCGAGGAGGCTTGCAATCGTCCCAAGGTTTCGATCGCCTTGCGTCTGGCAATTCGGCTATCGAGATCTGCTTCACAATCACCCAGGGTGTCGATGAGCGCGTTAATCGCTCGTTCGCTGGGAAAATTGACTAAATGAGCCGCCGCAATATAGCGATCGGATTTATCTTCGAGTTCGTGGGTGGGGGTTCGCAATAAGGCGATCGCCCGCTCTTCGCTCAATCCGGGAAAGATGTTAGAAAAACGCCGATCCATAGGTCAAGAATAATTTTAAACGTTCTGTTGGCTCATCGCCTCAGAGAAATACCTAGAGAACTCTTGGCAGTTCGCGTTACCCGCCGGGGGTAAACGACAAGCGTCGAGTTCTCTAAGTTAAACCATTCGCATCAATAAATCCAGCCAGTCATCGGGGAAGGCAATGCCCATCGGAAATTAAGCAAGCTATTGATAGGCATTGCCCCCCTACTTGCCGCCAGTTTAGAGAAGTGAGGGGCGAATTGCGTCAGTCCGAATGGGGGAAAACGGCTAACGCAATCCGCGTGGGTTGGTTGAGAGCAACCTAAGACAGAGCGTTGATGGCGTAGTCCAAATAGGCGCGGAACTCGGTGAGAGCTTGCGCGGACATATCGCGCGGCGCACAAGCGCGATCGCGGGTGTATTGGAAGGCGGTGACATAGGCTGCGGTGGGCAGATTCAACGCGCGATACACTTCGCGAGCACCGGCAATGCCCCACTCATCCAGCGGACCGGTACCGCCAACCACCAAGCAGTAGTTAATCAGGCGCATGTAGTGGTCGATATCGCGATAGCACTTTTTCACCTTGACATCGCTATCTCCGGCTTCCCCCGATTCTTTCAGGTAAGGATACTTCTTGAATACCGCATCCCCCGCTTCTTTGACGACTGCTTCATGTCCGGCAGCTAACTTTTCGGCGGCTTCCAAACGAGCTGCCGCACGCTGAATGTTTCCTTGCACCGATTCTAAATCGGAACCGGTGGGAAAGCGCGCTGCGGCATCCGCAGAGGTCACAACAGTGGTCACAACCGATTTCATAAGTCTGAAGGTCTCCTGAATACAAGTTTGACAAATTCAACTAGGGTGGTTGAGGTTATCTCCCGAGGAAAATTGGGGAGATTTCCACTCGCCTGGAAATTAGCTCAGTGCTGCAGCCACTTTGTCGAAATAGCTAGCCGCTTCCGCCGTTAAGGAGGAGCAATCGCCATCGGGAATGTTGTCCATTTTGCGCCCCGAGGCGTTGTTGTTGATAAAGGCGATCGAAGCCGCTTTCATAATGTTGACGGCGCGCACTGCAGAGGCGAGGGGTACCCCCAAGGCGATGTAGGTTTCTTTCAGACCATTTAAGCAGCGATCGTCGAGTACCGACGAATCCCCTGCGAGGAGGGCGTAGCAAACATAGCGCAGGATGATTTCTCCGTCACGCAAGCAAGCTGCCATCCGACGGTTGGGATAGCAATTCCCACCGGATTGAATCAAGCCTTGGTTTTCGCAAATCATCCCGGAAACTGCGTCGGAGACGATGCAGCTTGCGTTGCTCGAAATGGAGTTCACCGCATCTAGGCGCTGGTTGCCTTCGGCGATAAAGCTTCTGAGACCTTGTAATTCTTCAGAACCGATATAAGCGGTCTTGGCGTCAGCCGCCACCACTGCTTTGGAAAAGGCGTCTAGCATTAAAATCTCCTTATCGATCGAATTTTCTTTGCTATGCTAACCACGCCGGTCAAGCGAACTTGACCTGCCACCCTCGAAGATAGGGGAAGCTGCAATCTTCAGTCTCATTTATGAGAAAGAAAGTAATATTTTTTAATATTTCGCCCGGTGTCGCATCGGGCCGATCGCCCCGTGGCGATCGCCTCTATCCGGGGCGTTTGGGTCTTTCGCTAGACTTTTCTACCTGCTTCAGCTTGGGGACAAATGCCGATTGACCGATGATTGCGCGATCGCCACCCCTGGTTTTTGCCGGTTCGTTTCTGAGACGCGCAACCCAGACCCCTACCCCCCCCCGAAACCGATGGCGATCGCTTCTACACCAATTCTGCGATCGCATCTCCATCGGGTGGCAGGGAATCAGCCAAAACCCAGCCCACCCACGGATAAACACTGCATTTTCTCCCTCTGTCTGTCTCACGTGAAGCATCAAATTGCGCGATCGCTCATACCCTTTTTCTTTAACCATGAAACCGTTAAGATACCCCCTTAGATCCCCCTCCCCTCTCCCTCGTATCCCCCCCTTACCCCCCTTGGAAAGGGGGGGGACAAAGGAAGAATTTTTACCTCGTATCCCCCCCCTTAC